>JBKDZA010000318.1:0-2225 GCA_046308455.1 Fluviicola sp. | reverse complement strand
CCTTTAGCCATTGGACTAATATTAATGATGGTTCCACCATTAACAAAAGTTCAGTTTTCAAAAATTCCAAAAGTGCTTTCAAAACCTAAATTGTTAGGCGTCTCGTTTTTTATAACATGGATTGTAGGACCTTTTTTAATGTTTTCATTATCCGTTTTATTTTTAAGAAATTATCCAGAATACATGACCGGATTAATTATCATTGGTTTAGCTCCATGTATTGCAATGGTTATCGTTTGGAATGAATTAGCAGAAGGAAACAGAGAATTAGTCGCTGGATTAGTTGGAATTAATAGTTTACTTCAAGTATTTTTCTTTAGTCTTTACGCCTACTTCTACTTAGAAATTGTATTGCCTTTATTTGGAATTAATGCATTCAAAATTGATATAACTATTTTGGAAATAGCTAAAACCGTTGGAATCTATTTAGGAATTCCTTTTGCAATTGCAGTTTTAAGTCGATTTTTCATCATTCGTTTTAAAGGAGAAGAATGGTTTACAAAAAAATATTTACCATTTATTTCTCCAATTACGTTGATCGCTCTATTGTTTACAATAGTAGTCATGTTTAGTTTAAAGGGTGAAATGATTGTTCGTATTCCTATGGATGTTATAAGAGTTGCAATACCGCTTGTTATTTTCTTTGCCATTATGTTCTTTTTAATGTTTTTGGTTGGAAAATGGGCTGGAGCTGATTATTCAGATAATGCTGCACTTTCTTTTACAGCTTCTGGTAATAACTTTGAATTAGCAATTGCAGTTTCAATTGGCGTTTTTGGAATTAATTCAGGACAAGCTTTTGCAGGTGTTATTGGTCCACTTGTAGAAGTTCCAGCACTCATCATTATGGTTCGAATTGCTTTTTGGTTGAAGAAAAAATTGTATAATACATCAATTAGAAAAAACTAATAATTGATTTATTGGTTAACTTTTTTTATTTCCACAAATGATTTATTAATTTTAACCTATGAGTAATGAATCAAAGAAAATAAATGATCCAGGTTTAGGAACGAGTTACCAAAAGAGTGTCAAACGAATGATGAACGAGGATGGAACCTACAACATCAAACGTATCGGTGGTTTGGATGGTTTTCGTGATATCTACAAACTATTGGTAGAAATGCCCTTTTGGAAATTTAGTCTGTTGTTTATTGTTCTTTATTTATTGACAAATTTAGCCTTTGCGACAGCCTACTATTTAGTCGGACCAGAACAATTAAATGGAATCGAAAATTTTCAAAATCCTTTTATTGCTTGTTTTTATTTTAGTACACAAACCTTTACAACTGTAGGTTTTGGCGCAATTGCTCCTCTTGGAAATGGAGCTTCTATTATTGCCGCATTCGAGGCCTTTGTTGGCTTAATAGGATTTAGTGTTTTAACAGGTTTGATTTATGGTCGTTTTTCAAAACCACAATCAAAAATCGGTTTTACCCATAATATCATTCACACAAATTATGAAGATGGAAAGGCTTTGATGTTTAAAATTGTCAATCTTCGAAACAACGTCCTTTTGAATACTAAAATTGAGGTCATCTGTTCTCAAAAAATTGAATCCTCTGATCACAGGTCTTTTTCACGTGATTACAACACTTTAGAATTGGAAGTTGATTTTGTGAAATTTTTCCCATTGACCTGGACGATTGTTCATCCAATCAATGAAAAATCACCTTTTTATGGAATGACTTATGAACAGATGTTATTGACAGAGCCAGAAATTATTATTTTAATTGAGGCACATGATGAAACATTTTCGAAAACAGTGTATCAAAAGCATTCATACGCTATGAATCAATGGATGAACAATGTGAAATTCACACGTTCTTTTCATGCGGAAGAAGATGGAACCATTCATTTAAACATTCATAAATTAAATGAATACGAAGAGATTGAATCTTAAATTCTCTATAGTTTTCATTTTTATTTCTCAAGAGAATTATTACGATTGCAATTCATAATTTTAATTATTTAATGTAACGTTTTCAGCTTCTTTACGTAATTTTGAAGTATGTCGGATCCGTTAAATTCTGTTTACCCAATCATGGAACATTTCTACACCATTCAAGGTGAAGGAAAATACACTGGAACATCAGCTTATTTCATTCGTTTAGGTGGATGTGACGTTGGTTGTGTTTGGTGTGACGTGAAAGAATCTTGGGATGCTGAAATTCATCCAAAATTGACAGTTTCTTACTTGATTTCTGAAATAAAAAAATATCCAGGTG
>JBKDZA010000317.1:0-13933 GCA_046308455.1 Fluviicola sp. | reverse complement strand
ATATATTGATTATCAGTATTAAAGATACGAAAAACAAACCTTAAAAACAAGTTATTTATCTGGTTATCAACATTTTAAATCAACAATTTTATGTGGATAAAAACAAAAAAGTCGGAAGATAATTTCTTCCGACCATTCCTGCCTCTCGATGACCTTTTGCGTATTTTGAAGAACGAAGTTCTTAGTGTGTTTCTTGGTTGTTAACCGGTGCTTGTGGATCAACAATTGGTGCTGGCATTACAGAACCTGTGATTGTTAAAACAATTGGATCACCAGAGTTTGTAGTAACCGTGATAGTTTTTGTGAAGTTTCCAACACGTTTTGTATCGTATGTTACAACAATTTTAGATTGAGCTCCTGCAGCTACTGGTTCAGTTGGTTTTTCAGCAGCAGTACATCCACATGAAGTTTGAACGTTTGTTACTAAAACTGGCTCTTTTCCTGTGTTTTTGAATTCGAAAACGAATGGCTCTTTACTTTCGTAAGGAATCTCTAAACGCTCAATTTTCAATGTTTTGAAAGTCAATGTTGAAGGTACAACTGGTTTAACTGTTTGATCTGAAGTTGTTGTAACACCTTGTGCAGGAGTTGCAACTGGAACTGTCGTCGTTGGTTTTGTTGTTGATGTTGGTTGTGTAGTTGCTGGCGTAGCCTCAACTTTCTTAGCAGTTGTTGTTTTTTTCGTTTTTGTAGTTTTTGTTTGAGCAAAAGACCCAAAAGCAACGAATGTAAGTACTAATAGCGTAACTGATTTCATAATATCTTTAATTTAGTTCAAAATTTATAATACAAGATTACATCATTTTTTTTAATGTTTAATATCGTTAACAAAAATTTAGCCAAAAAAAAATCAAATTTACTTTTTACATTTTCAATTTTCGATTAATAATTAGACTTTACTTGTTTCTCGGATGATAATTTAAGATTGCATCACGAAGGAAGCGCTGATCTAAGTGCGTATATATTTCTGTTGTTGTAATACTTTCATGACCTAACATTTCTTGGACAGCTCGCAAATTCGCACCTCCTTCTATTAAATGTGTGGCGAAGGAATGTCGAAAGGTATGCGGGGAAATTTTCTTTTTAATTCCAGCTGCTAGCGTTAAATTTTTGATAATCGTAAAAATCATCACACGTGTTAACTGTGCTCCTCTCCTATTCAAAAAGATAAATGCTTCGTGTCCTTTTTTTATTGGTAATTCAGAGCGATCTCTTTCAATATACAATTTAATCTCATCTGCCATTTTTTCACTCACAGGTACCAAACGTTCTTTGTTTCCTTTACCAATCACTCGAATAAAACCTTCGTCGAAATAACAATCCTCAAAGCGCAAACCAATCAGTTCGCTCACACGTAAGCCACAACTGTACAAAGTTTCGAGGATTGCTGCATTTCGTTGTGCTTCATTCGTTGACAAATCAATACATTCAATCATTCGGTCGATTTCTTCAATAGTCAACACATCTGGGAGCTTTCGGCCAATTTTCGGCATTTCTAAACCTTCAGAAGGATCTATTTCAATTACATTCTCTAATAATAGAAAATCGAAAAACTGTTTCCATCCACTTATAATACGTGCTTGAGTCCTAGCGCTTAACCCTAAATCATACAATTCAGAAATGAATAATTTTAAATGCTCTAAACGTACTTGTGTAGGATCCAAATTTTCAGAACCACAAAAATCCATTAACTTAGCAATATCGCTTTGATAAGCAAGGATTGAATTTTCCGCTAATTGTCTTTCGATTTTTAAATAATGAACAAATTGCTTAATATAGCGGTTCCAAACATGCATACATGAAAATTCTTATAATTAATGGCCCGAATTTAAATCTTTTAGGAACACGTGAGACAGATATTTACGGAAATCGTACGTTCGAGGACTATTTTTCACAATTAAAAGACAAATTCACTGAAAAAAACAGTGATATTGAACTATTTTACTTTCAATCGAATGTAGAAGGTGAATTGATCAATGAATTGCAGAAAAAAGAATACTTTGGATTTATTTTGAATGCAGGTGGATACACTCATACTTCTGTTTCTATTCGCGATTGTATTGCAGGAATCGAAAAACCAGTTGTCGAAGTTCACATCAGTAATTTGGCTAAAAGAGAAGAATTTCGACACAATTCTTTGATAACAGGTGTTTGTTCTGGATCGATTATGGGCTTTGGTCTAAATGGTTACGATTTAGCATTGGAGTGGTTCTTGAGTCAAATCCCAACAAAAATGGGATATTAAAACCAAATGAAACGACTAATTGTCTTAGTATTCACTATTCTTTTTGTTGGAAATTCCTTTTCCCAAAGTAACGACGAAATTCGAAGTGCGAATGTCTTGGTGGAATACATGACGCAATCGAGTTTTTTGACCTTAAGAATTCGTACAGAATTGATTCAACTTGCTGAGGGAATTGAACACCAAGAAAAAAACAACAATTTAAACTATTGGCATACAATTTATAATCCCAATAATACAATCACATCAACAAATGATTTAAATAAATATTATCCTGAATTGGAAATAAGTTATTCAGAAAACGGAAAAATGATTAGCTTCCCTTCCTCCTATTTGGACATTATGTATTTCATTGTTCAAAAATATGAGATCCAAGATGTAAAACACACTAAGTTTTATGCAAAAGATTTACGCTTAGACCTTTTAAAAAAACGCTATGTGGAAATAAATGATAGTATTTGGAATGTAAATGAATCGATTCAAAGCTATGTATATTCGAAGCGTTATCTATCTGATGAAAAATTGGAAGAAGCGAAAAAACTCTTGAAAATTGGTGAGCAACTTTTAAAAGAGAACGTTTTTCAATTTTTAGAACTCAAAAACTATTTAGCAGAGAAATATTCCAATGAACAGATTTTAAAGAAAAAAGGAAGTGCAAATCAAATTGGAAGTTACCAAAGTGCGCAAGTAACTCTAACAGCATTGGAGAAAGTTGGTTTGGATGCATTGAAATTCGATACACTTTCAATACGAGCGGATTTAATTTCATTAAAAACACTAACCGAAGAAGCAAGAAGTAAAGATTCTGTATATTTCTATAATTCACATTTTTACGATGGTAGAAAATACAATGGTGGAACACCTGCAGGATCGTATTATGGTTTTTTAGGACATCCTGAAAATACACAACATTTAACATCCGTTTACAAGCAGAATTACAATTTCGTTACAACATTTGAGGACAAAGTATACAATCACTTTGTTTTATTGAGCAATATTTCTTTTGATGAAATGAATTATTTAAAAGAAACATTTGATGGGAAAAAGTTGATGCGTGAGAACGCGTATTCGAAAGCCGTTGCATTAAAATTAAAAATTGATACTGCCGAAATAATACTTTTATATTCTCCAAGATGGCCGTATACTGTTGAATTCAAGCACAAAGAAGCATTAAAAGATTCTGTTCAGTCTACTGTAATTAAAACTGAAAATTTAACTCCAGAAGAAAAGCATCAGGAGTTGATTAATCAGTCAAAGCCACATAATTTGTTGTATTTAGTGGACGCGTCTTCTTCCATGAATTCTCAGAACAAATTGTCACTTTTAAAAGAGTCGGTTAATTATATTGTGAAATTGCAACGTTCGAGTGATAAGATTTCGCTAGTCAAGTTTTCAAGTTCTGCGAATGTGTATTTGGAAAATACATCCTGTGCGAACAAAGAATTGATTTATTCGAAAGTGAATCACCTTTCCGCATCTGGAAGTAGCAACATTTACGAAGGTTTGAAGAAAAGCCTTGAAATCATTGACAATTCATTCATAGACGAAGGCATCAACAAAATCTTATTGATTACAGATGGGAAAGTAGAAATTGATGGGCAAGTGATGAAATTGGCGAAACAACTCAAAAAGAAAGGTATTTATTTGACCATCGTGTTAATTGGAGAAAACATTCCTACAACAACAACTGAATCCTTCACAAAACTCCTTTCAAAGTGTTCAGGAAAACTCATACAATTGAATTCCGGGAATCATTTAGATGCTTTGGTTTTGGAGGCTTCCGAATGATTTTGAGCAAAATTTTATTCCTTCTAAAATCAGAATCTATTCTACAATTTCTACTAATTCCTCTTTACTCAATTTTATAGTTGCAATTCGGTTGAAGCTTCCCATAACAGTAACTCGGCTTAAAATCATTAAACCTCCGTCTGAAGTCAAGGAGAAATCAGCAGCTTGTAATGGAACACTTTGACCAAAGTATTTGCTTGCTTTTAATTCGCTGGTTCCACTTTCATAGAAACTAATAAGGAGCTGATTACTTTTTGTTGTAGCCAAATAAACAACGTAATTCTTACTGTTGATAGCTAGATTTTTAATCAACACAGGGCTTTCTGCGTCCAGTTCAGCTTTACCTTGTGCTGGAATTGATTCTGCAATATCAATCGTTGTTGGTGAAAGCGTTGCATTCGGGTTAATATATAAATTGGAAAAGGAAAAACGAGCTATTGAGAATTTATTGTTCCCCAAAGGTGAAATGGCATTCAATCCACCATCAAAAGCCGCACCGTTGTAAACACCCGAAAAATTAAGATTGGCGTCCAAAAAAACAGTGGAAAAACTATAATTGTTAAATCCGTTGAAGATAATGTGATTATATTCTGGTGTCACACTCACAAAAAAGGGAAAGCGTTTTCCTGTGAAGCTCAAATGGTCAACAACTTCTTCTTCCACATCAGTATAAACGGAAACACTTTCCGCTTGTAAAATTTGGTCCATACCACTGTTCAATTTAGAAACACCAGTTTCTGCTGAATTTCGTTCATAGTTCAAAATATACACAGCATTTTGATTATCGTAAACATACAGCGGGTATAAAATTTCGGTAAAACTTTGAAATTCGGAAACATTTTTATCATTTTCATTGATGTGCATTACATAAGTATACAAGCCAACTGCATCCATACAAACAAAAAACAAACTGTCGTTTCTAACAATTAAATTGGGAACTGCATTCACGTATTTATTGGGTAAATCGAACTCCCAGAGCATTTCACCTTCTTTGTTTGCTTTCAACAAATGAATATTCCAGCCATTGTAAGCACTTAAAATCATAAACCCATCGTCATTCGTTTGTTGAATACTCAATGGAAAATAATTTCTATTTCCGTTACTGTCATCGTAGATTTTAATGAATGATTTTTCAGGTTCATATTTCTTTTTACAACCTACATTAGTCAGACTGAACATCCCTAAAAAAAAGAGATAATAAACGATTTTAGTTGTGAAAATATTTTTTTTCATAGTCCGTTTTTTAATATTGTCTTTTGCGTAGAACATTCATAGCAACTCCATTACTTATTGGAATAGAAACTGTTATATTAAAATTTAAATTTCTCCATTTCAACTGATCGAAAACATCCAAATATTGGAGGGCAAAACCATTGACATCAGAATACCGCATGTCGTCATTTACAACTTTCATAAATCCAAATCTGAAATTACTTTCCAATCCAAAAGTGGCAAATTTGGTATGATATTGTATTCCAGCTCCACCAGTAAGTCCCATATTAAATTTTTGTATGAAATCCGTAATCGAAACTTCAGAAGAAGAAGATAGTTGGTTTTCAGTTTCTTTACTATCAATCGAATTGTCGTAGTTGATTACTTTTTTGGCTTGATGACGAAAATCCATAAACATTCCCGCTTGTACATAGGGCATGAATTGCGATTTTGTAAAATCCAAACGCACCATGAGAGGGAATGAGAAATAGGAAACCTTTTGCAAGTGGTGCATTTCTCTTTCGAAATCTTGATTGTTTATTGTATCTGACCATGAATAATCCGTAAAATATCCAAAACTTTGAGCTTGATACACAAAATCTGCAACTATGGAATAACCAAATTTGAAATTATAATTATATCGAATACCGAATTGAACAGCTCGATTCAAGCCGAATTTATCGTATTTTTTCTCATAAATCCCAGCCTCATCTCCTTCAACGGAAGTCAAAACAGAATATGAATCAGTCACTTTTGGAATCGTATAGTTAACACCACCTGTTAAACCAAAATAAGATTTTCCATTTTTGTTCATGTAATAGTTTTGCCCATAGGAGAAGAAAGAAATCAAACTCACTTGTATGATCAATGAATATTTAGTAATCAAATTCATTTCTGAAAAATAATTTTTTTTGTGATGGAGACATTGTCTGTTTTCAAAGTGAAAATGTAAGTCCCACTTTTAAATTCAGAAAGATCAAAATCAAGACTGTGTTTTCCTTGACCAGATTCTCCTTTAACGAGTGTTGCTACTATGCGTCCACTCAAGTCCTTAACGTCAATTTCAACATTTCCAGCTTGATGTAAATAGTATTCAATTGTTGTTTTGTCGAAACTTGGATTTGGGTAACAATTCATCCATAAATTTTCTTTCAACAATTCCGCAGTACTTAATGGTTTACAATGCACATAATCAATTCGATTGTCGATATAGTCTTCAAAACGAACATCTAAAATAGCTGGATCTGAAGCATCAAACCAATCTTTAACGACAGAAGAAAATACTTGTCGATAATCGTATTGCATCGGAATATTTCCGCTTGATAAGTTAGATAAATCTGGATTCTCACCATAAACACCTGGATTTAAACAGGTTCCAAAAACAAGCATTGGTGCAGCATTTCCATGATCAGTTCCATAACTCCCGTTTGAAGCAGCTCGACGACCAAATTCAGAATATGTCATCGCCATTACACGGTCAGCTAATCCAAGATTCTGTAAATCATCGAAAAACACTTTCATTGCTGAAGAAATATGATACAGCAATGCAGCATGAGCTCCCATTGATGTGTTTGTAGTTTCTACCTGAAGTGCGTGTGTATCAAAACCACCAATTCGACATAAAAACACTTTCGTTCCACTACCTCCACTTAAAAGACGTGAAATAATTTTCAATTGAGGCGCCAAAGGATTATGAAGAGCTCCAGCAGGAGCAATATATGGATACAAATCAGGATAGACCACTCCTGAATTTGCTCCAGCAGTATAAACATCTTTCAATCGTTGAGCATAATTATTGGCCTGTTGTTCAATTTGCATCATGTACTCAATTTCATCGCCAGCGTGTGTATTGGGGAAATTGACTGGTGGATCAACACCAACACTGTTGATTAAATCGTAAAATGCATCCGGATCTTGAAGTGCCAATCCAGCAGGAATTCCTTGGTTTCTATGAAAAGACAATGAAACACCTGTCCCAATTTCTATTGCTAATGGATCCTGAAAAGTTGGGTTAGGATAATTTGTAGGATAGCTTGGATGATAATGTTCCAAATATCTTCCCACCCAACCTGAACTTTCATATTCACCAAAATCTACTCCCATCCGCCAAACATCCAGACTACGGAAGTGAGAGCCATTCATATTTTCATAGGAAACATTTTGAATAACTGCCATGTGTCCGTTGTCATACATCGTTTTAGCTCCAGTCATGTCTGGATGCAAGCCAACTTTCTTATTATCTGGTTGTGTATTATCGAGCGGAATATATTGTCTTGGTCCTGATTGAGGAATTGCAATATTAGGTCGCAGGTTGTAATATTCTCCGTATTGATCCATTGGGATTACCATGTTCAATCCGTCGTTTCCACCGTGTAATTCTATCAAAACCAAAACTCGGTTGTTGAGACTTTTAGCTGCAACATCTTTCAAAAAACTGTGACCTTCAGCAGCGTAAAGTGGAACTCCATTGAGTTTCAAAAGCATTCCAGCACCCATCAGGGCTGATAATCGCGTAAATTCTCTTCTATCCATAATGTTATGTTTAATAGAGTTGATATTCGGGTGATTGCATCAAGGCCAAAGCTAATTTTTCCAAGTGAATACGAACTACAGCATCGTTATTCGATGAGATGTAGTTCATCCATTCTATTGTCCAATTGGCTGCAGTAATTTGATCGAGTAAAATATTGTTTTTGAAATAATCGAATCGTTCAACTGACAATTGAATTGGAAACATCCATGTTACAAGTTCTTGCATCATGGAATTCGAATCGGAAGGATTACTACACTTGTCTTTTACAAATTGGACAAAATCGAGTTGGAGTAAAATTCCGCTCGAATTGGAAAAACCATCGATTAAGTATTCGGAAAACTTATAGCGATTCGCTAAATAATTAGTTGAAATCCAGTAGCGATGAAAAGCTGGTGATTGATAATATGCAGAATAACCAGCAACATCATAAGGATCAAAAAATTGCAATCCTTGATTATTTAGTTCCGACAACATTTGTTCATACAAGGCATAATGATTGTCCAAGTCGGTACTTTGATTTGGAACAGACAATTCAAATAATCGCATTGTACCAATTATTAAATCAAGAGGTGATTTGATGATGGCGCCGATATTGTTGTCATCGGTTGGAGCCGAATCCATGTCATAGAAATGTTCGCTGGTCAAAAGCAATTGCAAAACTGGGACAATGTCAAAATTATTTTGCTCTAGAGTCGTCGCTAAAGGTTCAATTATATCTGTTTCAATTTCAGATGTTATGTCATAATAGACAAACTGACGATAAATTCGTCGGCATAAATTCTTAGCAGTATGTGTTGAATTGAAGACCATATCAATGACATCATCCAGTTCTGTATAAACACCTTGAATTGTCGTATTTCCGCTGGTAACAGCCGTAGTTTGAATTAGCGTATTATTAAAAGCTGCTGAAAACTGTTTATTCGAAACATCGTGTTGAGAAGACATAGTTGTACTTCCTTTTACTTTTCCAGTTGGGATATTCGTAACGGGGTCTACTGTTTGAAAAGAATAATCTGTTCCCCAACCTGTCAAAACTTTCGTCATTGATTTGACATCTGCTTCAGTAAAATTAGTATAATCTTCTGGGCCAAGCTGAACTCCTTTTCCAACTGTAAAGAGTTCTAAAAATTCGCGACCGAAATTTTCTTGAGGTATTGCTTTCACATTCAAGTTCCCATCCAAATGGAGCAACATAGCATTATCGATACAAATAGCTTTAGTTAATTCTTTGTAATTCCCAAGAGCATAAAAGCGAAGTAATCTCAAATAATCAATAGCAAATTGCGCATTGTTCTCCACCCGAGAAATGATTAATGGGAAGTGTGTGTAATAAAACCAGACCATCCTTTCGGTCAAATTAGGACCTGAACTGCGCATATTTTCCATCCACCAAGCACAATTAAAGTCGCTTAAGCTTTCTGGAGAATGCGAAGGACTTGCAGTATTGGGAAAAACCCAATTAGTACCAGTTAAAGGATCAATAGGAAAAGCGGGGGGCGTTTGCGCTTGTATCAATTGTTGGAATGCTGTAGCAGCAGTCAAGCTTGAAAACTGTTGGATATCCTGTAATAAGGGACCGAATGTAGCTCTACTTAATAAGTGAGCCGCATTCTGATTGCCAAGAGGTCCTACAATAGGGTTTAGTGATGCCATTATTGTAAAGTTTAATAGGACTACAAGGTAATGATTTTTTTAATGAGAAAAAAAAATAAAGTTGCCTTAGTTCTGAATTTAATTTTAATTTTTAAGAATACTTTTTCAACTGTATTCTAGGAAACAGTTGGTTTCTTTGGTTTTGAAAGTGTCGGAGTGATTTTATTTAAAAATTCAAAAAATCTTCTGTGCTAGTTAATTCGCTCCATCTCGCAGAAAGAAATTTAGCATATGAAATCGCGCCCATTCCGTAAGTTCCTAAACTATGACCATCGTTTACCTCAATCAAATAGTGATTTCCATCAGAATCAACTCCAAAATCTAAGCAAAATGCAGCTGGTTGATTGGAATAGTTTACAATTGCATCATTTACGATATCCAAATTCAATTGACTATCCCAATTACCTTTATAGAATCTAACATCAAGTAGTTTTCCATAACGAACAAAACATCGCCATTCGGTTACAACTGGAATTAGCTCAGAACACCAGATTTCAACTTCATCTTGATAATTTAAATCAATAAAATCTTTGAACTCATTGATAACTTTTCCTTGAAATAATTTTGTTTGTTTCGGTTTAATAAAAATCCCAAACTGTTTTTTTTCAATTACTTCTTTTAACGTTGAAGACCATATTTTTCTATTCAGAAACTTTTCTAAACATTCAGGATATTCTATTTCGTCAGGTATATCAATAGCAAGATTCTTTAGTCGTTTTCTAACATTTCCAACTCCACCAACAAAAATCGCATCTTTTTCTTTATCATCAACTTCATTTGCATCAAAATACTTATTCACTTCGAAACCAAGAGATTTAAAACCAACAGAAGCTACATATGCATTTACATTGTAGTAATCGCCATTTTCATCAGTTTGGATGTAAGCTTTCATTGAATTGCTATAAATTGACTAAAATCTCTTTTATATTTAATACAGAAATTAAAAGTCTAAAGAAAACCCTAAAACTGTTGCTTCAAGCGTTCAGTCATGGAATTGAAAAGTGAAAACAAGGGTTTTTCGACCATCATTTTCATGAATAGATTGATGTCAGCATTAAAATCAATGTGGCCTTGCGTTTCAGTCCCTTTTTCTTCTAAAATGATTGCCAAAGTGTATTTAAAAGGTGCTTTTTCACCAGAAGTCATGTTTAACTTAGTGGGTTCACTATGATTTGCAAAAACCAATGAAATCGTAACTCCACCTTGTGCTTTGAAAGAACATTCCAAATCAGTCGACTTAAAATCTGAGATTTTGTCTTTTGGTAAAAGTAATTCAATATTTGAAGGAACTTTCAAAAAGTCAAACACTTGTTGAATAGGTGCAGTTACAACTGCTTTTTCACTGATAATTTGCATAGTGTACTTCGTTCAATTAGTGTGAATTCCAAGAGCTTGGGTCTTTCTTCCACTCTTTCAAAGATTCTACGTCGGCTGCAGAAATGTAATTTTCTTTCAACGCTTGTTCGATCAATAAATCGTAATCAGTCAATGTTAAGAAAGGACATTCAGCATCAGCAAAATTTCTAATCGCCAAGTCAAAACCGTAAGTAAAAATAGCCACCAAACCTTTCACTTCACAACCAGCTTCACGCAAAGCGTTTACAGCAACTAAACTTGAACCTCCAGTGGAGATTAAGTCTTCGATTACAACCACACGTTGACCTTTTTCGAAATGTCCTTCAATTTGATTACCCAATCCGTGTCCTTTCGAAGTACTACGAACATATACAAACGGAATTCCTAATTCTTGTGCTACCAATGCTCCTTGTGCAATTCCTCCAGTTGCTACACCAGCGATTAAATCTGGTTTACCAAATTCTTTTTCAATTGCTTCTGCATACCCTTGACGAATGTATGTACGAATCGAAGGATATGACAATGTCACACGGTTATCACAATAAATTGGAGAGTTCCATCCAGATGCCCAAGTAAACGGATTTTTGGGTTGTAATTTTACTGCTTTGATTTGTAATAAAAATTCGGCTATCTTTAACGCTCTATCTCTGTCTTGAATCATGGCACAAATGTACGAAGTTTTTACAGAAAACGGTTGGATTGTTTTCACAAAGAAGTGGAAAAAAGAATTTAAACCCAAAAATACGGAAGTTATATGCGAAAAAGATTTTCGTGTAAAAGACATGCGAGAAATTCGCTTGAAAACTCCCGTGAGCATTACTTTACTGATAATCAGCGAAGAACCAAAGCTGACATTTGGTAATTATTTCAAAAACTATGAGCTTATTCAAGCTGCTGGCGGTTTAGTAAAAAGGAAAAATACATTTTTGTTTATCAAACGACATGGTAAATGGGACATACCAAAAGGAAAACGCGACAAAGGTGAAAACTTAAAAACGTGTGCAATTCGGGAAGTCACAGAAGAGTGTGGAATTGAAAATTTGACGATTGAATCGAAAATTTGTAAGACTTATCACACGTATAGTTGGGATGGAAAACCAGTTTTGAAAGAATCGCATTGGTACCGCATATCTTATTCTGGAAAGAAAAAATTGGTTCCGCAAACAGAAGAAGCGATTACGAAAGCAGTTTGGATGCAGCTTTCGGAATGGAAAAAAGTGGAAAAGAATACGTTTGAGACGATTCGAAAAGTATTGGATGCTTATTAAAGCTACTACATCCAAGTGATATCAGTGGTTTTACTAAACTTCTAAACAATTAAACTTTTGAAAGAAGTAAACTTACTACATCCTACTGAAATCTGCTGGTTTACTACATATCTAGACATCTAGTTTTCTAAACAATTAAACTTTTGAAAATAAAAAAACTGCTACACCCCAATGAAATAATAAGGTTCACTATATATCTAGACATCTAGTTTTCTAAACTTTTAAACTTTTGAAAATGGTAAAAACTGCTACATCGCACTGAAATAAGGAGGTTCACTATATATCTAGATATCTAGTTTTCTAAACATTTAGACTTTTGAAAACGGCAAAAACTACTACAGCCCTCTGAAATCAGGAGGTTCACTACATATCTAGATATCTAGTTTTCTAAACATTTAGACTTTTGAAAACGTCAAAAACTACTACAGCCCTCTGAAATCAGTTGGTTCACTACATATCTAGACATCTAGTTTTCTAAACATATAAACTTTTAAAAATGATAAAAACGCTACTACAACCTCATGAAATCAGTAGTTTCACTACATATCTAGTTTTCTAAATATTTAAACTTTTGATAAGTACAATAATTCGATACAAATCATTGAATTTGTTGAGTTTACAACTCATTTAGATATATTTTTAAATCAGTTTTCACAAAAAACACCCCTAACCTACTCTATATTTTTTTCAATTATCTATTTTATTATCATAAATTGTAATTTTATAACTTTTATATTAAAATTCATTTTTAACTATTCACTATGAAAATACTCTCTTTCAATGTCAATGGAATCCGCGCAATCACCGCAAAATCATTCATCGATGATATGAAATCAATTGATTATGACGTTATCTGTCTGCAAGAAACAAAGGCAACTGTTGAACAAGTAAAAGAAGCTGTAAAAGATCTTGGATATTCTTTTGTTTATGCGAATGAAGCTGAAAGAAAAGGTTATTCTGGAACTGCAATTATTTCTAAAAAAGAACCATTAAGTGTAACTTATAATATTGGAATACAAGACCACGACAACGAAGGAAGAGTAATTTGTGCTGAATTTGATCAGTTTTATTTAATCACTGTTTACGTTCCAAACTCTGGAAGTGAATTGCTTCGTTTAGATTACCGTCAAACTTGGGACAAAGATTTTCTAGTTTATTTAAAAAACTTGGAAGCGAAAAAACCTGTTGTTGTTTGTGGCGATTTTAATGTTGCACACAAAGCAATTGATTTAAAAAATCCAAAGCCGAATTACAACAAATCAGCTGGATACATGCAAGAAGAAATCGACGGAATGGATACATTTATTGACAATGGTTTGGTTGATACTTGGCGATTGTTCAAAGGTGACGAAATCAAATATACCTGGTGGAGTTACAGAGCTGGTGCACGTCAGAAAAACGTTGGTTGGAGAATTGATTACTTTTTAGTAAGCGAACATTTTGTTCCACAATTAAAAGATGCACACATACTTAACGAAATCATGGGCAGTGATCATTGTCCAGTTGGAATCGAATTAAAGTAAATTTAAAGCAAATAAAAAAGCCTCTTGTGGGAGAGGCTTTCAATGTCTTTGGTTCTATTAAGTGTTCAAATTATTTTGACGCTAGGTCAGAATTCTCTTGAGCATCTACATTTCCATAAGCATCGCAATGTCCACCTTGAGAAGACTTGCAAGAAGCAATCGCCAATGAAATCATTGCGGCAACAGCAGTTAAAACAAAGAATTTCTTCATAATTATTGAATTTTAGTTCCTAGCGTTGTTGTTCGGAGCAACAAAGTTAGAATAATTTACGTTATTTTGAAAAAAAATTATCCACAATAGACTTTTAATTTTGAAAATAAAATTAGTAACATTACAGATAACTAGCTTACAACGCAC
>JBKDZA010000316.1:0-19026 GCA_046308455.1 Fluviicola sp. | reverse complement strand
TGTTCAAACTCTAATGCGGATTCGCAGTTTGTGAAAAAATGGGTTTTAATCAGTGTTTCTGGAGCAACACCTGATCAAGACAAAATCTTAGGAATCGACAATATCTATTTTGACTTGCGTGACGATGAATCAATGGACGCTCGTTGGTATGACGAAAATAGTGACACCGAATTCGAAGACATGAAAGGTCGTTGGATGACAACTAAAGTTGGTGAAGAAGGATATGATTTATTTCTTTTCTACGGACCTGGTACAAAAAAGTCTAAAATTTACACCATTAAAAAAATCACTGAAAAACAAATGATTATGACTATTTCAGGGATTGATCATATTTTTGAAGCGAAATAAAATTTTATAAAAACTAAAAAAGCGAATGATTTCTCATTCGCTTTTTTTATGACTATATATTTTGAAGATTAACAACCATGCAATTTCCAAGAAGATTGAATTGTTCTTGAAGCAGCATTTTTATTCGTTTTCTTTGTTAAATCATCCCATACTTGACTTAAACCAGCTTTTAAAGCTTCAGCCTCATCTGTATACGTTTCCCACATTACAGTTGGATCTTGGAAATAATGTTTCACGAAATTAGTATCAAAATTACCTGAACGGAAAGCGGGATGTTGCATTACGAATTTCCCGAAATCTAAAGTTGTTTTAACACCTGAAATTTCATAATTATCAATCGCTAAAATCATTTTGTCCATGGCTTCTTCTCGAGTTGGAGCCCAAACAACCAATTTTGCAATCATTGGATCGTAGTAAATTGGAACATCCATTCCTTCTTCAAAGGCATCATCTACACGTGCAATATCTTTTCTTGGACGTTTGTAGCGATTTAAACTTCCGATGTCAGGAATAAACCCATTCAAAGTATCTTCTGCATACACACGCACTTCAATTGCATGTCCATTAATCGTTAATTCATCTTGTAACTTTGGTAAACGTTCTCCTCGAGCAACACGCACTTGCCATTCCACTAAATCAGTACCTGTAATTTCTTCAGAAACTGGATGTTCAACTTGTAAACGCGTATTCATTTCTAAGAAATAGAAATTCAAATCTGCATCTAATAAAAACTCAACTGTCCCTGCACCTTCATAGTTACATGCTTTACAAACTGCAACTGCTGCTTCTCCCATTTTCTTACGTAATTCTGGAGTTACATCTGCAGAAGGGGCTTCTTCAATTACTTTTTGATGACGACTTTGAATGGAACATTCGCGTTCAAATAAATAAACTGTATTTCCTAATTGATCTGCAAAAACTTGAATCTCAATATGACGTGGTTTCGTTACGAATTTCTCAATAAAAACAGCATCGTCGCCAAAAGAAGAACGTGCTTCACTTTGCGCCAATTGCATTTGTTCTTCAAATTCTTCTACGTTTTCAACCAAACGCATACCTTTTCCACCACCTCCAGCTGAAGCTTTGATAAGAATTGGAAATCCAACTTCAGCGGCGATTACTTTTGCTTTTTCAACATCAGTAATTGCTTCATCAACACCAGGTACCAAAGGAACATTGTATGATTTCACTGCTTGTTTAGCTGAAAGCTTATCACCCATAACTTCCATTGATTCTGGAGATGGACCGATAAACTTAATACCAGCTGCAGATACTTTTCGAGCGAAATTGGCATTTTCAGAAAGAAAACCATAACCTGGATGGATTCCATCAATACTTAAATCTTTACACGCTTGAATGATTTTATCTTGTTGTAAATACGATTCCGAAGAAGGAGATTTACCTACATAAACTTTTTCATCAGCTTCTAAAACATGTGGTGCATTTTCATCTGCATCTGAATAAATAGCGACTGTTGAAATCCCCATTTTCTTTAACGAACGAATTACACGACGTGCAATTTCCCCACGATTTGCTATTAATACTTTCTTCATTTATTTTTTCTTTTTACCCTCATCAGTAGGAATAATAAAATTCCCTTTCTCATCAGTTGGAATTGGTTCTTCGTTTTTACTTTTCGAGTTTTTCACCACGTTATTTTCAGAGAAAACATTTTTCACCACCTCAATAACACGTGAATCTTCCATATTGTTGAACTCTTCGGAATAGGACAAACCAACACTTTGTGTAGCTGGACCTCTATCAGTATTAGTAATGGCGCTTTTATCATTTGTTTGCACTTGATAGAAAGCTTTAAACGTTCCAGATTCGTTGATTAAATACTGTAAAACTAAATCTCCAACAAACGAACTTTGATTTTGACCTTCTATTTTACTTGAACCTACACCTGCACTTGTTTTTAAAACTAAACGCTCATTCTTACCAATACTTTTCATATATTTAATCTTATTCTGTCCAGAACCGAAATCAAACTGATAATCTTCTAAACCTAATGTTTCATTTAATTTTTTTTCTAATAAATCAGCTACAGCACCAGTATTTCCACCTGTAGTTTCACCACTTAAAGAAGCAAATCTTCTCGCCGCAAGTAATGTAAAGAAATGTTTCGTCAATTCGTCCTCGTTATTTTTAATACTTGCTAATAAAGCTTTACCATTCTCAGGTAAGTTAGGAACTGTAATATCTAAAGCCACTTTTGGTTTTGATAATTTTTCAGTAATATTTAAAATACATTGAACTGGTTGATTCGAAGTTTCCAAAGGATTCAACTCTGAAATATTAGCTTTAATATCTGCATAGGTTTTTATATCCATTATTGCTTCTTCTGGATTTCCTGTCCAACTTACTTTACTACCTTCACCTATAATAAATTTCTCACTGATTCCATACATTGATAAATTATACACTCCATCTGTGATTGTGTATTCTCCATCCATAGTAATATCGTTTCTCTGATTTATTTTTATGTCAAACTGCTTTGTACTCTTTCCTTTAGCCGTAATAATATCATTCGTTTTTTCATTAAAAATCAATCGTAAATCTGCATCCTCAGTTACATCTATATTTAATGCCAGTTCAACTCCGGTTAAATCGACAGCTTTGTTCATTTTAGATGAATCTATCGGCAACCAATTAATCCATTTATTTTCACCGACAGTTCTTGAGCCATACATTGGCAAGTCGATTTTAGTTCCTCTTTCAGTTCGAGCATTTACTGTAATTGCAGTTTTTATATCATCAATCGAAATATTTGCAAAACCTGAGGCATACGCTTTTCCATAATACACATCACCTTCTTTGTATTGCGTATTTAAAGCCATAAAACGCCCTGTGTTATAACTTTGTTTGAACGTTCCTTTTACATGATTCACAAAGTCATTCACTAATTCATCGAAGTAAAAGTCCATTGAAACGTTGAAATTCGAAAAATTATCATGCGAAATCGATGCATCTGCATACGCATAGTTTCCTTCTGGATCTCGAATCGGCAATTGAGCAATTATGAAACCATTGTCCCCATCAAATTGAATCGGTCCATTCGCTGTGTAAGTAACACCTAAAATTTCAACTTTCGCTTTTCCGTCAAGTAATTTTAAATCTCCATTAATTTTTGGTTCTGCAAAATCACCTACAACTTTAATTTCACCATCAATTTTACCAGTAATTCCACTAACAACTGAAGGATCCATAAATGCGTTTGCAAACTGTAAATCCATTTTATCAAAAAGTAGATCTAAATCTAAATTATTGTGTTCACGCAATGGGTAAATATTTCCAACGAATTCGAAGTTCTTTTTGTCGGATAATTCATATTTCAAATCACCCATTAGAGTTAAACACTCTTTGTAATTGTTCCAAATTGCAAACGTATGAATGTCACCCACTTTGTTTCCTTCAAAGAACAATTGTGAAATATTCATTTCTCCATCAATCATTGGACTGTCATACAAATTTTTCAAGGAAACATTTGAGTTCAATTCTCCTTGAATATCAAATCCTAAATTTAATAAGTGAGATATTTCACCTAATTGAACATTTTCAGTTTTAACACCCAAAATATCATTCAAATCTCGAGAAACCATTCCATCTACAATGATTTTTTGATTTGCTCTTTCTATGTCTAATTGTGCAATCTCAAAACGATCACCAGCTATAACGATTAATGCAGGATTTAAGATTCCCCATTGCTTGTCTTTAATTGCAAAGCTTGAAGGTTCAATTCCAATAAAAATATCTTTATTATCTTTTAATGTAGTTGAGAAATTAAATTCTGAAGAATAAGCTGTATTTGTATTCCAATCAATATGTGTATCGAATTTATTTGCAACACCCTCTATATTAAGATTTAAATTTTCTACTTCCAATGAATCTGTTATATGACCTTTTGTTGCAAACAATGAAATCGAATCAGTAGTTCCATCAAAATATTGATGAAGTACAATTCCATCCAAGAAAAAACGATTGATTTCCCCTACTTCACCATAACTTAAGTTATTGGAAATGAAATCGACTCTATTTTGTTTTTCTTTTCCATTGTAATACATATCGAATTTAGAACCTTCCGCAATTCGGATTTCAGGAGCATAAATTGCTAAAACATGACTCAAGTCTCCCGTTTTTGCAGACAAAGAGAAATCGTTGTTATCTTCTTTACCTTTCGGGAAAGGTAATTTTGAAACATAAGCTGGAACAACTTCAGCAATCATATTGTTAAATGCAATTGGGAAAGTATTGAAATCTACTTTTCCTTTCATAGTTGCTTCTAACACATTACTTGTAATATAAATCTCATCTTCAATTCCTCTTATAATTTTCACATCAACGGAAGGAATACTTACAATTTCATTGTTTTCTCTATATTCTATATTTTCAATATGAATGTCGCCACTCATTGTTTGGGGATCAGTTCCAGTGATATTTACATGGTTCACATTTGCTGTAAAAAAAGCATTTGGATCCTTCGAAAGGTTTAATTTACCTAAATCTGCTTTTGGAATATTTACTGCAACATCTGTAAACTTCATAATATCCAAGTCTATTTTCCCTGAATATTCTAAATCTAAATGTGGATCATCAACTAAAGCGACAGCTTCGACAACATTATCCTTAAACGAACCGTCAGTAACTGTAATATTTTGATAAGTGTAGCCATTTAGTCCAAAATAATCGATGTCACCATTAAAATTCTCTAAGCGAAATCCATCTTTTTGTCCAACAACTCCTGTTAAATCAAACGCTCCTTTAACTCCACCTAAAAGGTCTTCTTTAGCAAATTTACCTAATTGGAAACTATCAACAACTACATCAAATTTAGTTCCATCGACTCCAGTAAAAGCGTATCCACCTGCATCCAAAGCAGAGAAATTCATACCAGAAGCAATAGAAACTCTTCCCATTGCAGTTTTAATTTGATCTGTTCTTAAAGCAAAATCACTAATTGATCCTTTAAATGAAGTATTTCTTAAATCAACATAGGCTAGTTGTTCAATTTGTTCATCTAACTCTATATGTTTTCCAGCATTATCTGGTAATCTAAAGTTTTTCAAGTCGTTGATATCAACTAAACAATAATCCAATTGTTCTTTAAAATAAGCCTTGTCCAAATCCCTAAAATCGGGTAAATTTATTTCTCCACGAACAACACTTCTTTTTCCAAAACGCAAATCCAAATCTGAAATTCGTAAGTTTTTAATTTTTCGAGAAACGTCAGCTTCTAGATAAACCAAATCATTCATTCCTTTTAAAGTTGGAGCAAACAATGAAATGTCATGCATATTCACTTGCGAAGAATCTATACGAGCATCGAAAGTAACAGAATCTTCAAATGAATTAAATCCAGACATCGGTTTCGAAATCAAATTTAATTTTGACGCATAAATTTTAGAACGCGAAGTTCGAATTATCAGATTTTTTAAGAAAAGTCCTTTATCTGGATCAATTTTACACTTTGTGGACAATTTGTAAAGTGAAAACCCACATTTTTCTTTCGCACTAAAATGTTTAATCGTCGTTTTTAAAATTCCAGCATTTGAACTAAAATCAGAAGCTGATAGATAAACATTTTTGAAATCCAAATGATCAAAATCCATCCCGTAATCAGAATATGATTTTCTGTAATCATTGTATGCAAAATTGATTTTTTTCAAATCAATTGATTTCACGATAATCTTTGGTGGTTCAGAATCAGAAGTTGAAGAATCAGAAGAAGAAAAATAATCAGCTAAAAATTGATAATTGTAATCTCCAGTTAAAGAATCTCTGAAAAGTGATATTGTACCTTTTTCAATTAATGCATTTCCAAGAACGAATTTCTGTTTGTCAAGATCATAATCGTCTAATGTTGCCAAAATTGTACCTATACTAGCGAGCGTATCACGAGTTCTATCTTCCACATAGACATCCTTCAATAAAACTTTATTTATGAAGACGATTTCAACTTTTCCAATTCGAATATCAGCATCCAATTCACTTGAAAGATAAGCTGTAGCTTGTTTCCCAAGAAAAGTTTGAAAAGCTGATGTACGAATACCAAACGCAAAAAATATCAAGACCAATAGAACAACTTCTAGTGAAATCCCTACCAATCTTGCCAGTATTTTTAGTATTTTTGTCATTTAGTACTGCAAATTTAACAAAGTTGAGTCAAAAATCCATTCTTATTTTAGGAATTGAATCTTCGTGCGACGATACATCGGCTGCAATCCTCAAAAATGACGCCATTTTATCAAATGTTACGGCAGGTCAAAAAGTGCATGAAGAATTCGGAGGTGTTGTTCCTGAACTAGCTTCAAGAGCACATCAACAGAATATAATTCCAGTTGTTGAGGCTGCTATTAAAAGAGCAAATGTAGAATTGAAAGACATAGATGCAATTGCTTTTACTCGTGGGCCAGGTTTAATGGGATCATTGGTTGTGGGAACTGCCTTTGCAAAGTCTCTTTCTTTGGCTTTAAACAAACCACTTTTGGATGTCAATCACATGCATGCGCATATTTTGGCTCATTTTATAGACGAGGGGCAAGAAATGCCTGAGTTTCCATTCTTATGTCTAACAGTTTCTGGAGGTCACACACAAATAGTTCGTGTTAATTCTCCATTAGATTTAGAGATTATCGGATCAACAATTGATGATGCTGCAGGCGAAGCATTTGATAAAATAGCTAAAATAATTGGACTTCCCTATCCAGGTGGACCTTTAGTGGATAAACTTGCACAGGAAGGAAATCCAACAAAATTCACTTTTGCAAAACCTCAAATTGCTGATTATAATTATTCGTTTTCGGGATTAAAAACTTCAGTTTTGTATTTTCTTCAAAAACAATTGAAAGAAAATCCAAATTTTATTGAAGAGAACAAAGCCGATATTTGTGCATCAGTTCAACATACAATCATTGAAATTTTATTTAAAAAAATAATTAAAGCTTCAACTGATTTGTCCATCAATCAAATTGCAATTGCTGGAGGTGTTTCTGCAAATTCAGGTTTAAGAAAGCGTTTGATAGAATTGGGGGAAGAGCAAAAGTGGAAAGTATTTATCCCAAAATTTGAATATTGCACAGATAATGCGGGAATGATTGCTATCGCTGGAAAATTTCTTTACGAAGCTGGGATTTTTGCGGATCAATCGATTAGTGCTAATCCGCGTTTAAACTTCAAAAGATGAGTGATCTTAACGAATTATTCCCAAAAGACTTTGAAACAAGAGTGAAATCTGATTCATTTTTAGGAAATGATTTGTTATTAGCATTGAATCAAGAAAAGCCTACTTCAATTCGTATAAATCCATTAAAATATAAGAACAATTTATCTGGGACAACAAAGATTCCTTGGTCAACAAATGGTTTTTGGTTAAACGAACGTCCACAATTCACTTTAGACCCTCATTTTCATGCTGGTGCATATTACCCACAAGAAGCAGGTTCACAATTTTTAGATTCGGTTCTTCGTCAAATCAATTTACCTGAATCACCAATTGTTTTAGATTTATGTGCAGCTCCAGGAGGAAAAAGCACATTAATTGCCGATTTTTTAAATGAAAAAGGACTTTTACTTTCCAATGAAATCCATTCAGGAAGAGCAAAGATATTAAAAGAAAACCTTACAAAATGGGGGAAATTAAACACCCTAGTTAGTAACAATTCTCCTTCAGATTTTGAAAGTATTGAATCATTTTTTGATTTAATTGTTGTTGATGCTCCATGTTCGGGTGAAGGAATGTTTCGAAAAGATTTAAACGCACGAAATGAATGGTCAGAAGCGAATGTTGAGATGTGTTCATTGCGACAAAAAGAAATACTTTCTAGCTGTTGGGATTCTTTAAAGCCGAATGGATTTCTAGTTTATTCCACTTGTACGTTTAATTCAACTGAAAACGAACAAATTATAGAGTGGATGACAGAAGAGTTTGATTGCTCAGTTTATCCAATCAACCTTGAAAAGGCTCAAAAAGGTCGGGATTCAATTGGATATTATGCATTGCCGCATTTAATTGATACGGAAGGATTTTATATTTGTGTTATTCAAAAAAATGACCTTCAAAAAAGAACTAAAAAACAAAAAAATAATAAATCAGAGTTAAGTTCAATTACAAGTTCTGAAGTGAACAGTTTTGTTGAAATCGATTCGTCTTTAAATTTTGTGAAATGGAGAGAATATGTCTTCGCAATTCCAAGTGAATTTTCTGATGAAATTTATTTTTTACATAGTAAGTTACGTCTACAGAAAATGGGCGTTGAAATCGGAGAAATAAGTAGAAAAGGAATTATACCAAACGAAGCTTTAGCTTTTTCTTCGATAGTAAACACAAGTATTCAACGAATTGAATTAACTAAAAATGAAGCCTTGTACTATTTAAAAGGTGAAACGTTTTCACTTGAAGGAAAACAAGGCTGGGCACTTTTAACATTTAATGGAAATTCATTGGGCTGGATAAAACATCTTGGCAATAGATTCAATAATTTATATCCAAAAGATTGGCGAATTCGTATGAAAATTGATTAAGGTTTTTCCTTTGCTTTTGGTCGATAAATAGTTAAGCTTTTCTTCTTGGTAATTTCTAAAAAGTTAAAATCTGTCACACCAACCTTTCTTCCGAATTGTCCTGTATTTTGATGAATCAATTTAATTTTATTTTTGTCTTCAATTGAATAAACAATTGCGGTATGGTGTTCAAATGTTTCGTAATAGACAGTTTTACCCTTTTCTTTACGTTCAATTTTAACTCCTTCAAATTGAATGATGTCTCCTGGGAAAATTGTTTCTTTATTTTGATCGATAATAGTACCAAAATCATATAGTGGTTTCCACTCTGAATTTGATTTATCCAATACATATTTTGCTAAATCCCAGCATTCACCGCGATCAACTTTTTTTCCAATTTTATCTTGGGCTAATTTTAAAACCAATGTATTTTGTTCGGGAATCGTTTCCGATTGAGAAAACGAGAGAAGAATAAAGCTTAAAACTATTGAAAACATAAGACATTTAATGAATAAGTAAATTTCAATAGAAAAGTAACAAAAAAAAGCTCAACAAACGAATCTGTTGAGCTTTTTAACGAATCAATTAACTGATTATCTTATAATATTTATATGTCCTGTGAATTCTTTTTTACCATCAGAGTTAATGTTTTTCACACGTGCTCTCCATGTATAGATTCCAGCAGGAATAATTTCACCTTTATATGTTCCATCCCATTCAGAGTTTGGATCATGCGTTTCCCATAAAATTTCACCCCATCTATTAAAGATAAACAAAGAGAAATCTTGATTATCAATCCCTTGTACAGACCATTTCCATGATTGGTTAAACTCATCTCCATCAGGAGTAAATGAATTAGGTGCAAAGAAAAGAATATCTGAGTTTACAGTTAAATTCTTTGTAATTGTATCCATACAACCTTCTAGAGTTGTAACAATCAATGAAATTGGATATGTTCCAGTAACACCTTCAGGGAAAGTGAAAGTTGGATTGTTTTGAGTTGAAGTTGTTGGAGTTGATAAAGGAGAATACCATTCCCATGTATCCACATTTCCAGTAGAGAAATCTTGCATTCCAATTATTGTTTCAAAGAAAGTTGTTGGATTTGCAGACATTGTAAAGTCAGCTTCAGGATTAGGAATCACATTTGCAATTGCTGGATGAGAACCCGTTGTCATACAACCTAATGTTGAAATGTATGTGATATTAATATCATAAATCCCTGGATTAGCATATGTGTGAGTTAAATCAACACCTCCTAAAACAACTTCTTGTGTTCCATCACCATAAATAACAAACATGGTATCAATTTGTGATTTTTCAGTAGAATTATTAAAGAAAACAAAGTCTCCCGGGATACATGAGTAGGGTTTATTAGGAATGAAATTTGAAGAAACTGGAGTTGGGAATGTGATTACCATACAATCATTTGTAGTTGGAGAACCACATGCTTCAGACATTGTTACACAATATTGTGTATTTGTCACAGATGGATCAACGTTGATTGAAGTTCCAGTTCCAATTGGATTTCCATTTTCTGTCCATGTAAATGTATAAGCTGAACTTCCGCCTGAACCTGTTACAGATAAAGTTGTAGAATTTTCAGGACAAATCACTAAATCACTTGTTAAACTTGTAATTGCAAGTGAAGGCGGTTCTGTCAATGTACCGTTAACAACAACTACACAACCTAATGCATCCGTTACTGTTATTGAATGAGGTCCAACCGCTAAATCAGTTGCAGTAAACACAGTTGAACTTGAATTATCCCAAGAAAAAGAATACGGAGCAGTACCATTTGAAGTTGTCAAAACGATAATTCCATCACTTCCTGAGTTACAAGTTGGATCTGTTTGTGTTAAAATTGCAGAAGTTAAAGCAGGTATTTCAGTTACTGTTACTTGAACAGTGTCAATACATCCAGTCGTTGAAGATACTTCACAATTATAAATCCCAGCACTTAAACCTGTTGCAGTTTGAGTTGTTTGTCCACCAGCATTATACCAATTATATGAAATAGTTCCTAAAGCAGGAGTCATTGTTGCTGTTGCTGTACCATCGTTTCCTCCGACACATGAAACCAAAGTTGAAGTTGCTGAAAAAGCTGCACTTGCATTTGGTACGTTTACATTCACGTTAGCAGAACAACCTTGTGAGTCAGTAATTGTTATAACGTATGGACCTGTTACAAGACCAGTAGCAGATTGAGTTGTTTGACCACCTGGCCATCCAGAAAAAGTAAACGGACCAAAACCTTGAGTAGGAATAATATTTGCTGTTCCATTTCCTCCAGCGCAATAATCTGTTGTTGTTGTTGAAGTTCCAGAAACAACATCTCTAGTTACCCAAGCTGTGTCAGAAACAGAACCTACAGAACTATTACAGCTATTTGTAGTTAAAAAATAACCTACAGTTCCAGGAGCTGGTGAAGAAACATTTAATATTCCAGCATTGTAAGGGAACGTTTGACCCAAAGTATTTGCCCAAGAAACATTTGAAATATTATCAGATACAGTAATGTAAGGAATTTGAGTATGCGTATAAGCATTTGTATTTGTTGGAGATGTTGGAGTAAATCTTCTTCCATCTTGGTTGCACGTCCAAACACTATTATTTCTTCCAGGTGTAGTTGTAGCAACTGTTCCTGCATTATTTTGAACACCTTGGATTGCTAAACCACCATTCCAAGATGCACACATTGGTTTTTGACCTAAATGAACTTCAACATTATTTGTAGTTTCATACATGATAACACTTGCATAATAACAAGTTGCAGCACAAGAAAAGGCATTTACATTTTTATACAATACAACAAATTGTCTATTAGGAGCAGTTCCAATTGTTTGGTATTCAATTGTACCAATAGGAGCCATAGAAGGATTCATGTCTGAGTAACAAGCCATGATAGTATTTAGAGCAGTTGCAAAACCAGCATTTGGTAAAGGTCCAACCCCTGTTAGAGCCCATGCACAACCAGTATTTGCGTTAGCAGTATTGAAAGAAATCAATCCGTTTGAACCAATTACACAGTTTGTATAGTTTACTCCATAAAAGCTAAAAGTAAATCCAATTGGAACCACAGATGACCATACGTCATCACTCAAAGTTGGTAATACAGTTGGTGCATTTAAAACGATTGCATTTGGAGAAGAACCTCCCCCAGAACCACAGTTTTGAATTTGAAAAGGCGTTCCTGCGCAAAGTGTATCAGCTGATCCTAAACAAATTACGGTTTGAGATTGTACTTTGAAAATTGTAAGTGTAAGAAGTAGTATTAATAAAAAACGCATAGCTTGAATTGTTGTTATGTATCAAAAACGTATAGATTTCAAAAAGGTTGTCTTACGATTAAGAATTTATTACAAAAATAAATCGTTTTGTTGTATTTTCAAAAATAGTGACTGTTAAAACTTGTTCAAAAGTTGTTAATTCTTGGATACTTTAACTCGTTATTTTATTTACATTTGCCTGTCTTATTTTAAAACATTCAAAAATGTCAAGTAAATACCAAGCACAGATTGATGCTTTCATGGACAAAGTTAAGGCAACAAATGGTCATGAAGCAGAATTTTTACAAGCGGTACACGAAGTAGCTGAAGCAGTTATTCCGATTATCGAAGAAAATCCAAAGTACAAATCATCTAAAGTTTTAGAGAGAATCGTTGAACCAGAAAGAACAATTTTATTCCGCGTTCCTTGGTTAGATGACAAAGGTGAAGTACAAGTTAACCGTGGATACCGCGTTGAATTTAACTCAGCAATCGGGCCATACAAAGGAGGTTTACGTTTTCACCCATCAGTGAATTTATCTATTTTGAAATTCTTAGGATTCGAACAAATTTTCAAAAACTCTTTAACTACTTTACCAATGGGTGGAGGAAAAGGAGGTTCTGATTTTGATCCAAAAGGAAAATCAGATAATGAAGTAATGAAATTTTGTCAATCATTTATGACTGAATTATGTCGTCATATTGGTGCAGACACAGATGTACCAGCTGGTGACATCGGTGTTGGTGGACGTGAAATCGGATATATGTTTGGTCAATACAAAAGAATTCGTAATGAATTTACTGGAGTATTAACTGGAAAAGCACGTAACTGGGGTGGATCATTGATTCGTCCAGAAGCTACAGGTTATGGAACGGTATATTTCGCAAAAGAAATGTTAGCTACTAAAGGTAACTCATTCCAAGGTAAAATTGTTGCAGTTTCTGGTTCTGGAAACGTAGCTCAATATGCTTGTGAAAAAGCTACTCAATTAGGTGCTAAAGTTGTTACATTGTCAGATTCTTCTGGTTACATCTACGATGCAGATGGAATCAATGCTGAGAAATTGGCTTTCGTAATGGAATTGAAAAATGTTAAACGTGGTCGTATTGAAGAATATGTAGCGAAATATCCTTCAGCTAAATTTGTTGCTGGAAAACGTCCTTGGGAAGTTAAAGTTGATATCGCTTTACCTTGTGCAACACAAAATGAATTGAATGGTGATGAAGCAAAAGCTTTATTAGCAAACGGATGTATTTGTGTAGCTGAAGGTGCAAACATGCCTTCAACTCCAGAAGCAATTACTGCTTTCTTAAATGCAAAAATCTTATTTGCTCCAGGAAAAGCTTCAAATGCTGGTGGTGTTGCTACTTCAGGTTTAGAGATGTCTCAAAACTCATTGCGTTTATCTTGGTCTGCTGAAGAAGTTGATCAACGTTTACATGGTATTATGGTTTCAATCCATGAGGCTTGTGTGAAATACGGAAAAGATGCTGACGGAAATGTTGACTACGTAAAAGGTGCAAATATTGCAGGTTTCGTTAAAGTTGCTGATTCTATGTTAGATCAAGGTTTAGTATAATCTTAGATTACATTATATTGAGAAGAGTCGTTGTTTCAACGGCTCTTTTTTTATGCGCATGTTTTTGAACTTTACACTATTCACTTTTCTATTTAAGTAGCTTTCTAACTGAAAGTTATTCAACTAAATGTCATCCAAGAAATATAGTCTTCTATCATTTTTTATAGATTAAGAATAATAAAATAGTTGAACAGATTTATACTATTCAACTATAATATATGATTCAAACACTTTCATTTTTAGTAATTTAAACTGAAATAAAGTCAATTTGTTTTAGACAAGACAGTCTAAATAACAAAAAAAGCCGTTAGATATCTAACGGCTTTTCAAACAATTATTGATTCGACTATTCTTCAATAGTAGTTGTTGTACTCGTTGAAACTGCTTTAGCTTTTGGTCTAGCAGTATTAATGTAATTTGGATCTGCTTGTTTTGCTGGAGGAGGAACATCAAATCTCATTTGTGTACCATCCCACCACATCGTTTGTGGAGTTCCAGTTGTATTATTATCATTGTACATCACACCTTCCATTTTTTGATCAAATGTTTTGTCTAAAATTTGAGCATTGTGATCCATTGTTTCATAGTTTTTACGCGTACCAATAGCAATCCAAGTAAAAGCTACATTTGAAACACCTGAATTATTTTCTTTAACTGTAAAGCCATTTGCATCATATGATGAAATATAAACCCCATTCGAATTTCCCATTGGACTTACAGTAATTGTTAATTCATTTGGATCCGCAGAAATTGTATTTTTAAATTCTTGTGTAAAAGGTACGTATACTTCACCTGAATTTAAATTTGATTTACCTCTGTCACTTATTTCAACTTTCATTGCAGAAGTTGAATAAACAGGTTGACGGTTATTTTCAGTTTCAATTAATTGAGTTATTGGAGCATTTGCATAAGTTTTTCCATCAATATACATTGAGTAGATTTCACCTTTTACATGTGTTCCATAAGCAAGACCACGGAACCAACCACCCATCATTCCTCCATAAATACCTATACCTATGTTCGTATTTACTTCAGGTAAAATTGAGTTTGATTTCTCTCCTTTTCCACCTGCTGCTCCTGTAAAATAGGCAATTCCAAAACCATAAACAGAATAATCAATTGTAGAATTTGCATAATAACCTAAAGCACCAAGAGCAACACCATAATCATATCCCATAACTCCTCCTGAACGAGTTGAAGTACCTCCAGTTCCATAAACACCAAACTTATAAGAACCCGCTGATGTTGCATCACCGTATACACCAGTTGGAACAGCAGCAAAGCTAGTTCCAGCTGTTGCGGATTGAATTAAACCTCTTACCCCAGTTCCACTTACATTTGTTCCATTGTATTCACCTTGAACAGCTCCAAAAATTGTTGTTCCTGCTTGAATTGCTCCATAAACTCCAGAACCATTTTGTGAAGAATACCCATTTATCGCCCAAGGAAATGCTGCATTTGAAACACCATTCATTAAATCCCCAGCCAAAGCAGTTGCTGTTGTTCCAATAAAAAACTCACCTAAGTTAGATAAACGTCCTCTTACCACACCGTTAGTTACTAAATCTATATGGTTATTGGAAGTAGTTCCTAAAAAACCAGTAGCGGTAACATTATTAACACCTGCTGCTGACGCACCTGTAATCCAATAATTATTTGCACCTGCAAGTACTCGTTCCCATCTAGGCACTGCAGGATTCCAATAGTAATATCCAGGAGTAACATTATTTGGAACAACTCCTGCAGTCGCAGTATTGTAAACCATTAATGAACCTGTTGCAGCTCCTGTAACTGGAGCCCAAACAGTAGTTGAAGTTAACGCTAAACTTGGTATTAAAATTCCTTTATTTGCTATATTAACATCCAATGCAGCAGCTGGATTAGCAGCAGCACCTGTTGAATTAATTGCTACATTTTGAGAGAACGCAGATGTTGATACTAATAAGGATAATAAGAGATAATTTGTAGTTTTCATATTCTTTGTTTAAAGTAGATTTATTTTAATATTCTTTCAAATAAGTTATCATTTGACAATGTTTTCACTATATACATTCCTGTCGAAAAATCAACAAATGGTACTTGAGCAGTATTTGCACCATTTGAAAGATTCAATTCAATAGATTGAACTAATCTTCCAGCAGCATCAAAAATTCCTATTGATTCAGTTGAATTTCCTTCACTGTATAAATTAAAGTTTAAATTATCATTTGAGTAATAAACTGAATTACTATGTTCATCTGTACAATTTGCAGCAATTTTAGAAAGAGAAATTTGATTCCCTTCAAAATCTACAGCAACTAATTCAAAAATACCCTCACGATATGAATTTGAAGTAAAACTGTAATAGTTAGAATTACTAGAATTTACAGAACCTAAATATTCAACCTCGCCTTCTGAGTTAATGTAATTAACAGAATAAAAATCGATTTCATTATCAGATTCTATATTCCAATTCAATACAACTTTACCATTCTCACAATTTGTAGTGATTGATTTAAAAGAAGTAAACAATGGATTCGTTGTTAAACTTAAAGTCCAACTTCTATAAAAATCTGCAACCGGTACAGGAACGCCTGTTGTTGTATTTGTAGCTACGTTTGTTGTTCCTTGTGGCATATAATCACCCCATATATTAGGTCCGGAATGAAAACGTTGTGCGCCTAAATTCGCTTCAACAATTGCATTTCCACCATTAAATGCATGCTCCGCATCTATATAGGTAAAGTCAAATGTACCACTAGGCAGTGTCCCATAACTCAATGGATCAATTATCCAAAAACGGTCAATAACATATAATGAATTATTAATTGAATTGGTATTGAAATCAAACATGTGTGTTACATCACTAGGACGATACGCATTATTATCCCAATCTACTCCCAGATATGTTGAAAATCGAATTTCGCCTGCACCTGTTCCAGCAGCAGTAATGTTTGCGGTAAATGGAATTTGATTATTCGTTGCAGATCCAACAAAAGGCATAACATAAGCACCTGTTCCTGTCCCAATCATCCAAACAACTTGATCAAATTCAGATTCAGTTTTAATTCCTCCTGTACCTGAATTTATAATTGCATTTGTATTGGGGTTTTCAACCACTAATTTTGCTGAATTATCAATTACAATAAATGAATTCCCAGACATAACTACTTGACCTTGAGAAAAACAAAAACTTGAACTGAAAAATAAGATAACTAAAAAGGAGAATTTTTTCATAATAGTTTTATGTAGTACATTAAATTAATAATAACAAATCATTCAAATAATTAACAATGAAACTAAAACGATTTTAAATTACCAAAACAGAGCTATGAATTATCAAACCAGCACTCATAATGAATATTTTTATATCTATAATTCTATTAAAAATCACTTTATTGTTAAGAAATTTTACATTATTATTGATTATTCTTCTATTAAACTATTCAAATGTTCTTATTTAAATTTATTAATTAACTACTTTTGTTTTTAAATTCTTTTTTACAATGGAAACGCAACAAACATTTAAGCGTACGATTCAATTTGATACAAATGGCTTTGAAAACGAAGAGCTACTTTCAATCTATAAAGCACTATTAAAACCTCGTTTAATTGAGGAAAAAATGCTAATCTTACTTCGTCAGGGGAAAATTACAAAATGGTTTTCAGGATGGGGACAAGAAGGTATCTCCGTTGGATCAACTTTAGCAATGAATCCAGAAGAATTTATTTTACCAATGCACCGAAATTTAGGTGTTTTTACAACTCGCGGAATTCCATTAACTCGTTTATTTGCTCAGTTTCAAGGTAAAATGTCGGGGTTCACAAAAGGACGAGATCGTTCGTTTCACTTTGGAGCAAAAGATTACAATATCGTTGGAATGATTTCTCATTTAGGTCCTCAATTGGGAATCGCAGATGGAATTGCGTTGGCAAACGTTTTAAAAGATAACAAACAAGCTACAATTGTTTTTTCTGGAGACGGAGGTGCATCGGAAGGAGATTTTCACGAAGCATTGAATGTTGCGGCAGTTTGGGATTTACCTGTAATTTTCACTATCGAAAATAATTGTTGGGGCTTGTCAACACCTTCAAACGAACAATTTAGATGTAAACAATTTATCGATAAAGGAATTGGTTACGGTATGGATGCCTTCCAAGTGGATGGAAATAACATTTTAGATGTCATTCGTACGATTCGCAAAATTGCAGATAGTATCCGTCAAAAACCACGTCCTTTCTTGTTAGAATGTATGACATTTAGAATGCGTGGACATGAAGAAGCTTCAGGAACTAAATATTATCCAGATGGACTTCAAGACAAATGGCACAAAAAAGATCCTGTAATTAATTACGAGGTTTTCTTAGAAGAATCAGGTATATTAACTGAAGAAACAAAAGAAGCATATATCGCTGAAATCAAAGCTGAAATTCAAGCAGGATTAGATTTTTCCTTTGCGGAACCAGCAATTGAAGCCAATTTAGCAGTTGAATTAGCTGATGTTTACGCTCCATTTGAACAAAAAGTAATCGCTCCAAGCAACTCAACTAAAACAGAGAAAAGATTAATCGATGCTGTTTCTGATGCATTGAATCAATCAATGGAAAAATATCCTGAATTGGTTATCATGGGACAAGACGTAGCTGAATATGGTGGCGTTTTCAAAGTTACTGAAGGATTTGTGGAGAAATATGGAAAAGGACGTGTAAGAAATACACCTCTTTGTGAATCAGCAATCGTTGGAGCTGGACTTGGATTGTCAATTTCAGGTATGAAAGCTGTTGTAGAAATGCAATTTGCTGATTTTGTTACGTGTGGATTCAATCAAATCATTAATAATTTAGCGAAAATTCACTGGCGTTGGGGACAAAATGCAGACGTTGTTGTTCGTATGCCTACTGGTGCGAATACAGCTGCAGGACCATTCCACAGTCAAAGTAATGAGGCATGGTTTGTTCATACACCAGGATTGAAAGTAGTTTATCCTGCATTTCCAGGAGATGCAAAAGGATTATTGAATGCTGCAATTGAAGATCCAAATCCAGTATTGTTTTTCGAACACAAATTTTTGTATCGTTCAATTCGTGAAGATATTCATGACGACTATTACACAACTGAAATAGGAAAAGCAGCTTATGTTCGTAAAGGTGACGATTTAACGATCGTAACTTATGGATTAGGAGTTCATTGGGCAATGGATGTATTAGACGAACACCCTGAAATTTCTGCGAATATTGTCGATTTAAGAACGCTTTTACCATTAGATACCGCAACAATTTATGAAGCTGTAAAATCAACTGGTAAAGTAATCGTTTTACATGAAGACTGTATGACAGGAGGAATTGGAGGC
>JBKDZA010000315.1:0-39133 GCA_046308455.1 Fluviicola sp. | reverse complement strand
GATTGTTGATAAAATAATCAATAGATATTTAATTTATTAGTATTTTTGTTCGAGATGGAGGATGAATATTTGAAATCTCGAACAAATAAACTAAAACTCGTGCTTGATTACATGTCAGAACATGGATCAAGTGGAATCACTTTGTCAACAATTGAATCCAACTTTCAACTCAATTCCTGGGAACTCAAAAAGTTATTTGAAGATTTCGCTCTGCCTTTACCACAAAAGATTCTAGACGATTTGTTTTTAAAAACCGACTTTGGAAACGAACATCAGTTGTCCTTATTTGAAATTGAAGCTCAAAACGTTCAAACTGTAGTCAGAAAACAAAGCTTTGAGTTCATTGATTCCAAATCATTTTCGGATTTGTATTACACCTACTTTGATTCCTTTTTAGGTAAAGTCTTTTGTGCGATGACACCTGAAGGATTGACACAACTAACATTCGAACAAGCAGAGGATGGCTTAAAACGATTGAAAACTACTTTTCCCAATGCTACTTTCCACGAAGAGAACAATGAGTTTTTCCAGACGCTAGAATTGGCCTTTAATCGTCAACAAGTTTTGTCCATTCCCATACATACAAAAGCAAGTGCATTTCAACGAAAAGTGTGGAATGAATTGATTCACATTCCCGTAGGCGAAACAAGAACTTACGGAGACATTGCAAAACGACTAGGTGACCCCAAAGCCGCCCGTGCAGTTGGTACAGCCATCGGATCAAATCCCATTGCGGTTTTTATTCCTTGTCACCGCGCTTTAGCTTCATCAGGTAAAGTCGGTAAATTCCGTTGGGGAAGTGAGTTGAAAAGATTGTTGTTGGTTTTAGCAATTTAATTTTATATATTTGTAACCATTGTGTAAGGTTTAATAATATGGTTATGAATAAAGAATTTATGTCTATTTCTGAAGTATCTGAGTATATTGGTAAAAGTAAAGAAACTTTGAGGCGTTGGGATAAAGAGGGTAAGTTTCTAGCTGTTCGCGAACCCATAAGTAATTATAGAGTTTATAGAAAATCAGATGTTGATTCATTATTTTTCGGTATGATTGATGATGTGGTTGATGAAGAATACACTAATTATGTTGAGCCAGATCATTTTTACACTGTATTAGAACTTTTTGCTGGTGCAGGCGGTTTAGCAATAGGTATGGAAAAAGCAGGTTTGAATTGTGTTGCTTTAAATGAAATTGATAAATGGGCATGTAATACTTTAAGAAAAAACAGACCATATTGGAATGTTTTAGAAGGTGATATTAAAAACTTTAGTTTTGATAAATATAAAAATAAAGTTGATGTAGTTACTGGTGGATTCCCATGTCAAGCTTTTAGTTACGCGGGAAAAAAATTAGGATTGTCTGATGCAAGAGGCACTTTGTTTTATGAATTTGCGAGAGTTGTAAAAGAAGTTAATCCTCCTATTTGCATTGGTGAAAATGTTAGAGGTTTATTAAGTCATGATAATGGTAAAACTCTTCAAGGAATGATTTCAATTTTAGATGAAATTGGTTATAATGTTGTTCCTGTTAAGGTTTTAAAAGCTGTAAATTTTAAAGTTCCACAAAAAAGAGAACGTTTAATTTTAGTTGGAATTAGAAAAGATATTGACATACAATATAAATATCCGAAACCTTACAATAAAATTTACAATTTAAAAGACGCTCTACAGAAAGGTGAGCTATTTGATAAAGATGTTCCGTTTTCTCCAGGTGCAAAATATCCTCAGAGTAAAAAAGATGTATTAGAACTAGTTCCTCAAAAAGGTTATTGGAGAGATTTACCAATTGATTTACAAAAGGAGTTTATGGGAGCTAGTTTTTATTTAGGAGGAGGTAAAACAGGAATAGCAAGACGAATTGGATGGGATGAACCTTGTTTAACATTGACTTGTAGTCCTGCTCAAAAACAAACAGAAAGATGTCATCCTGAAGAAACACGTCCTTTTACGGTAAGAGAATATGCAAGAATACAAACATTTCCTGATGATTGGCAATTTGATGGTTCTATTGCACAGCAATATAAACAAATAGGTAATGCTGTACCAGTTAATTTAGGAACTGAAATTGGATATTCTATTGTTAAGTTTTTAAATCAATATTACAGTTTATCAAAACCTAAATAATAATTATAACTCTCAAAAGTAATTTGATCTATTATTGTTCTTTCGCTTTTTTCTATCTCTAATTTAATTTCTTCAATTGCTGAATTAGCTTTATTACTTTTTGTTTTAGTAATTGATTCAAGATAATCCTTAGTCACAACTGGAAGACTCTTGTATATTTCATATAAAGCATTTTCTCTTCCAGATAACATGGAATAAAATTGATCACCAGAAATTTTGTAAACTCTACTATGACTATATTCTTTTCCATTAATTTCTCCTCGCCATAGTTCACAGAAACTACCTTTGGCTAATATTTGTACCCAATAACATTTTGATTTTTTATATGTGTCAGCATATCTAGCAAGTTTCTGGAAAAGTGCTTCTGAGGAACTGCTATTCATTGTATTGTGTTTGTTCTTTATATCTGCAAATAAAGTGTTATTTTCAGCTTTGATATCAAATCCACTTAATTTTCCAATTTCGAAACCTTTAATTCCACCTAAAATTTGTTCATGAAATGTCCCAATAGAATTATTTATTGATTTATCAATTTGTCTTAATATTTCTGTTTTTATTAAATCCTCTTCTTTGATTTCATTGAATTTTGCATCAAAAGACAACTTTATAGTGTCAATTTTATTTTTGTAAAAATTCTTTTTTGTAACGTTGTTTTTCGCTTTTAAATATGCTTTATGTAGATTAGCCACACATTCTAAAAAATGTTCGTCCGAAATAAAATCTACATACTTATTTTTCATGGTTTTGATTTTTATTAATTAGGTCAAAAATATAAAATTAAATTTATACTGTAATGATTGAGAAGATCAATCAATTATAAAACAAAAAAAGCGAACTCTTTCGAATTCGCTTAATTTTTTATGCATGAATGCTAACAATGAATTTATTCATCATCATCGTCATCAGCTTCTGCAGCTTTAGAAGCTCCACGAGCCATTTTAACTGCAACAACTACTGCATTTTTAGCTTCCAATAATTTCAATCCATCAGATTCTAAATCTTTTACACGAATCGATTGACCGATACGTAATTTAGTAATGTCTACTGTAATCGCTTCTGGTAAATCTCCTGGCAAAGCTTCCACACGTAAACGACGGAAAACTTGCATTAATTTACCTCCTGCTAATACACCACGAGAAGATCCTACAACACGAACTGGTAAACCAATTTTAACTGGTTTTTTCGCGTCTAATTCTAAGAAATCTACGTGCATTACTTTATCTGTAATAGGATTTTGTTGTAAATCTTGAATCACAGCAGATGCTTTCTTACCATCGATATCTAATTCAATTTGGAATACGTCTGGATTGTAAACCAATTTTTGAATCGCGATGTCTTTGATAGAGAAATGTGTTTGTGTACCATTTCCGTAAAGGACACATGGAACAAGACCAGCATTTCTCAACGCTTTAGCATCTTTCTTCCCTACGTTCGCTCTTGACGAACCGCTCAATTGTGCTTTTTTCATTTTTATTATTTGTTTGCTATTTACGATATTACAAAGTGTGAACTTATCGATTGATTTGTCTCATGTCGATGAATAACATCTGCAAAAAGATTGGCAACCGAAATCACACGGATTTTGTCACTGTGTTGTTTCAATGGAATTGTATCTGTCACAATCAGCTCCGTTAATTTTGAATTATTGATGCGCTCATACGCTGGACCCGATAAAACTGCGTGTGTACAAAAAGCACGAACAGAATTTGCTCCACGATCCATGAACATGTCTGCTGCTGTTGTCAATGTTCCTGCTGTATCACACATGTCATCAACTAAAATCACATCTTTCCCTTTCACATCTCCAATTACCATCATTTCAGCAACTTCATTTGCTTTCTTGCGGTGTTTGTGACATAAAACCAATAATGTGTCTAATTTTTTTGCGTATGAATTTGCTCTCTTAGCTCCTCCAGCATCTGGTGCTGCCATTACTAAATTTCCGTTGTTCATGTTTTGCATTTCATTGTAAAACAATGTACTTGCAAATAAATGATCCACTGGAACATCGAAAAATCCTTGAATTTGATCAGCATGTAAATCCATCGTCATGATGCGATCAATTCCTGCTGCCATCAACATGTTTGCTACTAGTTTCGCACCAATTGCAACACGAGGTTTGTCTTTTCTGTCTTGACGCGCAAAACCGAAGTAAGGAATAACTGCAATGATTTTTCTTGCTGAAGCTCTTCGTGCCGCATCAACCATTAACAACAACTCAAACAAATTGTCTGATGGAGGAGTAGTAGATTGAATAATAAAAACATCTTGTCCACGAACTGTTTCTTCAAATGAAGGTTGAAACTCTCCATCTGAAAAGACACTTACTTTCACATCGCCAAGCTTCGTTCCAAACTTTTCTGCAATTTTATTTGCAAGCTCAACTGTTGATCTTCCTGAAAATATTTTTACTCCTGCTGATGCCGTTGCCATGAGATACTTTTACTAATTCGTTATATTCGATAATTTACGAGGGCGCAAAGATAGCTTTTTTTTGGTTTAATCCCACTATTTTTCAATAAATTATGTAGTGAACTAGGAGGGTTAGAATGAATTGTGAAAATATTTAAACTACATAATTAGTTTTAAAGAACTCCATATTTTCAATCAAACTCTTTTTAATCAACTAAAATCAAGTATTTAAAGAACTAAATAAATAGTTTATTTTAAATTGTAACACAATCCAAATTTCCATTCAAGCACTCTTCGTTTATAAACAAAAGCTTCTTGCTTGGCATATTGATTGCTCAAACCAAAAACATAAGATGGGACGAAATAAACAGAAACAGCTTTGTTCCATCTCCATTGAAATCCACCCGAAACTTGTGCTGAAAAAGTCAAACTATTTAAAATTTCAGTAGAGTTTTTCTCAGACTCAAATGGAGAACCGTTTTCAGTAGTATATTTAATTTCTTGATTGTAACTAATCGCCATGTGTGCTTGGATTCCACCACCAATAAACCAACGAAATGTTTTTCCATAACTTGCATACACTTGAATTGGAATTCCAAAATCACGGTAACGATTGCGATAAGTGTATGTCGAATCAGAATTTGGATCATCGTAAGCATATTTTTCACCACTTTGATTCAAATTGAATCCAATGTCTAATGTTAAATAATTATTGATTGGTGAGCGATATCCTCCATTAAAACTCCAGGTTTTAAATTTTTCTTCATCTGCACGAAAGCCCAAATTTTCACCAAAAACTGTTTTTGCAGAATCTAAGGTACGAAAGGCTGTTGTGGGCGCTGCACCAAAATAAATTGAAGAAACAAAAGGTAAGTCAACTTTTGATTTTTCTGAAATTTCTACAGTTTGTGCCATCAAAACTGTTGATTGAATAACTACAATTAAACTCAGGATTTTCTTCATGTTCTTTTTTTGCAAATATCTATAAACTTATGCTTTTTCGCAATTCTTTCCAATCTTAACACTTTTTAAAAAGTGTTTTTTTTACTTTTGTAGGATGCGCATCCGATTTTTAGAAAAAATGCCTTCCACGTTAAAAAGCTTGTTACTACGTTTGACATACGTTATTGTAGCACTTACACTTACACGAGCTCTTTTCCTTTTTTCTAATTATGATTCGTTTTTAAACATCACTTTTTCAGATTGGTTTACAGGGGTTTGGTTCGATTTAGTAACGGTTTGCCTAATTTTTTTACCTTTCATTATTCTAAGTTTCTGTCCTTTTTCCTGGCAGAAAAATAGATTTTTTCGTTTCATTCAAGCACTCTGTTTCCACCTTCCATTTTTTGCAATGATTGCATTGAATCTATTGGATACTGAATATTTTTCCTTCACCCAAAAACGCTCTACGATTGATTTGTTTACAATTGTGGGAGCCGGAAATGATATCGCACAATTATTAGGAAGTTTCCTTCGCGACTTCTGGTTTGTGATTTTAATTTTCATCGTTTTTCTTTTTCTGAATATTCGATTCTACAAAAAAACATCCGTTGTTTCTGTCAAAAGTCCAGTAATTGGATCTTGGAAACAACAACTTTTAATTTTCGTAATTGGACTTCCACTTGTTGTGATAACAGGACGTGGTGGACTAAAAATTCACAAACCACTTTCACCAATCGATGCAACCCTATTTACTGATCCACAAAACACGGCTTTCGTTTTAAATTCTGCGTTCACGATTTTAAAAAGCTACGGAAAGGCCGACCTTGAACAGAAAAAATACTTTTCAGATAAAAAATTAAAACGCCTTTTTAATCCCATTCGAACGACGAATCCTCAACACTTATTCAAAGAAAAACCGAATGTTTTCATCATCATGTTGGAGAGTTTTGGAAATGAATGGGTGGGGAAATTCAACGGAGGAAATTCATACACGCCATTTTTAGATTCCTTGTTGGATGAAAGCTGGACTTTTGAGTACGGAATTTCGAACGGTAAAAAATCAATTGAGGGTGTTCCTTCCATTGTTTCTTCGATGCCATCTTTGATGGACAATCCTTACATTTCTTCGCCTTATTGTAACAATAACATTGAGTCTTTAGCTCAAATATTCAATGAAAACGGATATTACACAGGATTTTATCACGGAGCAACAAATGGTTCGATGCGTTTTAATTCCTTTGCAAAGCAAGTTGGTTTCCAAGATTACATCGGTCGATTTGAATACAATAACGACAAGCACTTTGATAAAACGTGGGGAATTTTAGACGAATATTTCAATCCGTGGACCGTTCGTCAATTGTCGAAAAAGAAAGCACCATTCTTCGCGACTTTGTTTACACTTTCTTCGCATCATCCGTATTATGTTCCCAAGGAATGGCGTAAAAAAGTGAAAAACGGACCCAATCCAATTTGTAAAAGTATCAGCTACGGAGATATAAGTCTTAGAAAATTGTTTGATCAAGCAAAAAAGGAAAAATGGTTTGAAAACACAATTTTTGTATTCGTTGCAGACCATACTTCAGCTACAAATGATCCTTTGTATAGCTTGAGAACGCAGTGTTATAAAATTCCAATTGCATTTTACACTCCAGGAAAACAAATTCCAGCGAAATTTGAGAAAACGATTTTTCAGCACAATGATATCATGCCAACTATACTTGATTTAGCAGATATTAAGACGAGTTATTATTCTTTTGGAAACTCCTATTTCTCTAAAAATCCACGTGAAGGTTTAGCTTACTTGGAAGGAACTTATTACTATTATTATAAAAATTTCATGCTTGAGTTTTCACAAGATAAACCTGGTAAATTGATTGATTTCACGAAAAAAACACTTACTTTGACTGATGTCTCGGCTCAAAATAAAGCGATTAAAGCTAAAATGGTCAATCGTTTGAAAGCAATTATTCAAACGTATAGTCGCGATTTGACGGAAAATAAAACAACAGTAAAACAAAAAGATTGAGCTTTGCTCAGTACACAGAATGAAAAAAAGAATTCGGTTCATCATCAATCCCATCTCGGGAGGCGTTAAGAAAGCCAAAGTTCCTCAAATGATCGAGGAGCACTTGGACCATTCGCTGTTTGATTATGATATCGCAATTACACAATACAAACAACACGCAAAAGCAATTGCCATCGAATCCGCTCTTGAAGGAATTGATATAGTTTGTGCAGTTGGAGGAGATGGATCTGTTCACGAAGTTGGAACCGCTCTTTCTGGAACGAAAACTATTTTAGCAATTATCCCAACAGGATCAGGAAATGGATTGGCGCGACATTTAAAAGTTCCCTTAAAAACGCCTCAAGCAATTCGAAACATCAATGAAATGAATAGTTTGAGAATCGATACGGGATTGGCTAATGACAAACCATTTTTAGGTGTTGGTGGTTATGGATTTGATGCATACATCGCCAAATTATTTGATGAATACCATATTCGCGGATTTTGGGGTTATGCGCAATTGGTCTATGAGGAATACTTTTCCTACAAACCACCGAAAATGAAGATTTTTATTAATGATGAAGTAATTAAAGACAACTTTCTTCTATGTTCCATAGCAAACTCCTCAGAATTTGGAAATGGTTTTTGTATTTCACCAAAATCATCCATTACAGATGGTAAAATGGAATTGGTCTTATTGAAAAAGTTTGCATGGTGGCGCACGATGGGAGTTTTGGGACGTTTTTTCTTAAAACGCATCGAAGGTTCACGTTACATTCGCATCTGTTCATTCGATAAAGCACGAATTATATTAGAGAAACCATTGGCACATTATGACGGAGAGCCATTTTCAGTGCGAAAAGAAATCAACGTTCAAATCGTTCCACAAAATTTAAATGTACTAGCTGGAAAAGCATATTTTAATAAGAATTCACACACTAAATAAATAATTATGAGCTTCATTGAACCAAATTTAGAAACGCTTTTGAGTCATCTGGACAAATTAACAACCGAAACTCAGCCACAATGGGGAAACATGTCGGCTCAACGAATGGTTGAACATTTATCGGAAATGCTTCGCGGTTGCAATGGAAAAGTAAAAATGGAATTGTCTTTTCCTGAAGAAAAAATCGAGTCAATGCAACGTTTTTTATCTTCAGATAAACCAATGGCAAGAAACATTGAGGTCCCATTTGCTGGAAAAGATGTTCCACTTCGTCACGAAGAATTGGAATTAGCAATTGATGAATTTGTGGACGAATGGTTAGATTTCGAGCAGCATTTTGAAACCGAAGGTCAAGTTGAAACACATCCATTTTACGGAAGTTTGAACAAAGAATTGTGGTTGAAATTACATTCGAAACACTTTACGCATCACTTTGAGCAATTTGGTTTGATTGAAGCATAAAAAAATCCAACCTGTAATACAGATTGGATCTCTCTTTCATAGGGTTTATTGGGGTTTTCTTTAATCTTTTTTTGGAGGAACAATTACATGTTTTTCCTTCGGAATGATTTGGTATTTTAATGGCGCAGTCTTACGAGCAGTTGTTTTAGAAGTTGATGCTTGACTACAACATTTTTTATCTGATTTTGCACAACAAACTGGATTTCCTTGTTTGTCAGTTTTAGTTTGTCCAAAAGAACTTGCGCTGATGAACAAAAATGCGAGTATGCTTAATATTGCTTTCATTTTAATATTTTTTAATTGTTAGTTAGGTCAAAACAAAGTCTGTGCCAAAAATAAAATTCAGTATATTTGAAACTTATTGAAGAAGAAAATAAAATGAAAACATTTTCATACCATTTAGAAGCAATTATTGCAACGTATAAAACGCTAGTTAAAGGAAGATTCCTCGTTTTTTTTGTTCCTGGCTTAGCAATCATGCTTTTGTTTCTCACAATTTTTTCAATGGGAAGCACATACAATCAATTTACTGAGAAAGCTGAATCAGTTAGCTATATTGGAGGGTTTTTAGGCTGGTTGTTTGGCGGAATTGGAAGTATTTTTTATACAATTTTAAACGAAATTCAAAAATTCTTCATTTTAGTACTACTTTCTCCAGTCATGAGTATTCTTTCTGAAAATTACGATGCTTATTTGACTGGACAAAAGTATAAGTTTGATGTTTTAAAATTATTCAATGATGTACTTCGAGCGGTTTTCGTTGTATTTATCGCATTGATTTTAGAAATGTCAGCGTATTTATTGTTTTTTGTTTTTTCGTTTTTAGTTCCTGATGCAATTGAACCTGTTTGTTACTTCTTAATCACTGCTTTTTTTGTAGGTTTCTCATTTTATGATTACAGCTTAGAAAGATACAGTGTTGGAACATTTGGAAGTCTTGGTTTTTCTTTCACAAAAATGTTGACAATGGTTTTGACAGGATCAATTTTCTCATTGATTTTTATGGTTCCATATATCGGAATTCCAGTCGCTCCAGTTTTAACAGTAATGATTTCAACAGTTGTTTACATAAAAATTAGAGGAATTAAAGTGTATGAAGATGGTTATGTTGAACCAACAGCTGAAACACAATCCGAACTACCAAACGAAGATCAAAAAACGCTTGAAAATTAATCTCATTCAATGACGCAATTATTTAAAGATTTCTCCAGTACCAATAAGCAAGAATGGCTGGATTTGATTCACAAAGAACTGAAAGGCGAATCGCCAGATTTATTACATAAATTGAATCCAATTGAGGAAATTGTTCTTCCAAGTTATTTCCACCGTTCGGATGCAAACATCTCTTATTCTGATCCAGGCTTATCGCCTTTTACAAGAGGAATTAATCAATTTTCAAACGATTGGCATATTTGTACACGAATTGAAATCGATTCCGAATCAACTGCTAATAAAAAAGCCTTAGAATTTCTAATGTCGGGTTCAACGGCGCTTCAATTTGTTGCAACTTCTAACAAAGCAATTAATTTCGATCAACTTTTGAAAGATATTGACTTAGCATATATTCAAACTAGTTTTTTAGGTGAAACAGATGAGCAAATTGCTGCATTCATTGATAAAGCTGGAGATTTTCCAACGTACACGAATTTAAATTCACTTACTGAAAATAAAAAAGGAAAGAATTTTACTGTATTTGCTTACGATGTGCAACAGGCTGGTGGTACAACTTGGCAAGAAATTGCAATTGCCGCTGCTGAAGGTCACGAATATCTAATTGAACAACTGGATGCTGGTCGAACAATTGATGAAGCTGCTGGTTCCATTCATTTCGTTTTTGGAGTAGGAACTAAATTCCTATATGAAGTTGCTAAGTTCCGTGCTTTTAGAACCATTTGGTCGAAAATTGTTGAAGCATACCAACCAGAACACAATTGTTCTAAAGCTGCTACAATCACTGCGATGACTGGATTTACTCACATAAGTTTAAAAGATCCACATACTAACTTGTTACGTCAAACTACACAAGCACTTTCCGCTGTAATCGGTGGAATTCAAGAATTGATTATTCAACCTTTTGATACCTATTCAACAGAACCAAATAGTGAGTTTTCTCAACGAATGGTAACAAATATTTCTTTACTTCTAAAAGAAGAATCGTATTTAAATGCTGTTGTCGACCCAGCTGGTGGAGCCTATGTTTTTGATGAATTAACAGAAACTATTGCCGAACGTGCTTGGACTTTGTTTCAAGAAATTGACCGAGTTGGCGGGCTAACAAATACTATGATTCGTGCAAAATTATCTACTGAAATTGTATTGAAAGCAGAACAACGAAAAGAACAAATTCGTTCAAAATCTGAAAAATTGATTGGAATAAATATTTTCCCAAATCCGCAAGAAATAACAGCTAATTGGAAAGAATTACCAAAGGCTTGGAATAATTTACCCACTTTACAATTGGAACAACTATGAGTAAGCGCATTTCTTTTTCAACCGTTTCTCTTACTTCTAAAACGAATAGTGGTGAAGCACAAAAAGCGGTATTTACAACTGCTGAAAAAATTGAATTAAACAGTTATTATTCAGGAAAAGACCTTGAAACTGCAGAACATTTAGACTTTGTTTCAGGGAAAGCTCCATTTCTTCGTGGACCTTACGGTTCCATGTATGCGATTCGACCTTGGACAATCCGTCAATATGCGGGATTTTCAACTGCTGAAGAATCCAATGCTTTTTACAGAAGAAACTTAGCTGCTGGACAAAAAGGACTTTCCGTTGCATTTGACTTGGCAACTCATCGCGGTTACGATTCAGATCATGAACGTGTTGAAGGTGACGTAGGTAAAGCTGGTGTTGCAATTGATTCGATTTTGGACATGAAAATCTTGTTCGATCAAATTCCTTTAGATGAAATGTCTGTTTCAATGACAATGAATGGTGCAGTTTTACCAATTCTAGCATTTTACATTGTAGCTGCAGAAGAACAAGGAGTCAAGCAAGAACAACTTTCTGGTACAATCCAAAACGATATTTTGAAGGAATTCATGGTGCGAAATACCTACATTTATCCTCCTAGTCCTTCGATGCGAATCATTTCAGATATTTTTGCTTACACGTCGAAACACATGCCGCGTTTTAATTCGATTTCAATTTCGGGTTATCACATGCAAGAAGCGGGTGCCACAGCAAGTATTGAGTTGGCGTACACTTTAGCAGATGGATTGGAATATTTACGTGCTGGAATTCAATCTGGAATGGACGTTGATAGTTTTGCGCCGCGCTTGAGTTTCTTTTGGGCAATCGGAATGAATCATTTCATGGAAATTGCTAAAATGCGCGCAGGTCGTTTGATTTGGTCGAAATTGGTGAATCAATTCAATCCTAAAAACGAAAAGTCATTGGCTTTACGTACACATTGCCAAACTTCTGGATGGAGTTTAACGGAACAAGATCCTTTTAACAATGTGGCTCGTACGTGTATCGAAGCGATGGCAGCCGGTTTTGGTGGAACACAATCATTACATACCAATGCATTAGATGAAGCAATTGCTTTACCAACCGATTTCTCCGCTCGAATTGCAAGAAATACACAGATTTACTTGCAACAAGAAACTGGGATGTGTGATATCATCGATCCTTGGGGTGGAAGTTATTATGTGGAAAAATTAACGCAAGAGTTAGTCGACGAAGCTTGGAAGTTAATTGAAGAAGTGGAGGAGCTTGGTGGAATGGCGAAAGCGATTGAAACTGGCAGTCCAAAAAGGCGCATTGAAGAAGCTGCTGCACGTAACCACGCACGAATCGATTCAGGAAAAGAGATAATAGTTGGTGTGAACCGTTATCAATTGGAAAAAGAAGATGCAATTGATATTTTAGAGGTTGATAATACGAAAGTACGTGATTCACAAATTGAACGACTTCATTTATTGCGCTCAAATCGTAACGAAGAGAACGTTAAAAGCTTATTAGCTGAATTAACAGAAGCAGCTAGAAATGAATCGGGTAATTTATTAGAAATTGCCATTCGTTGTGCACGTGAACGCGCTTCTTTGGGTGAGATTAGTTTTGCTTTAGAGGAAGTTTATGGTCGTCACAAAGCTACAATTCGTTCAATTAGTGGTGTTTATTCGGCAGAAAGTATGAATGATAAGGATTTTGAAACAGCACAAGAGTTGGTGCGTAAGTTTGCGGAGTTAGAAGGACGTAGACCTCGAATCATGATTGCAAAAATGGGACAAGATGGTCACGATCGTGGTGCGAAAGTAATTGCAACATCTTTTGCTGACATTGGTTTTGATGTAGACATAGGACCTTTGTTCCAAACACCAAGAGAAGCAGCTTTGCAAGCGGTTGAAAATGATGTACACGTTTTAGGTGTATCAAGTTTAGCAGCGGGACATAAAACTTTGGTTCCACAAGTAATAGCAGAATTAAAAAGTCTTGGTAGAGAAGACATTATGGTTGTTGCTGGAGGAGTAATTCCAGCGCAAGATTATGACTTTTTATACGATGCAGGAGTGTTTGGAGTGTTTGGACCGGGAACAAAAATTGCAAAAGCAGCACAGAAAATAGTTTCTTTATTGATTGAAAGTGCTGAATAGCTTAGGTTTTGATCTAAAAAAAGAAAAATTAACAACAAATTAGCAAGTAAAAAAAATAAATCGGTATCTTCGGCATGGACTTTGAAAAGTTCATGAAGAAAAAGCTAAATATATAGAATATGAAAAAATTGATTTTTGGAGTAGCATTGTTTTGTGTTTCAGTTGTAAAGGCGCAAGCTCCTGATTACAATGACTTGAACATATTGTTTGCAGACGAGAAGTACGAAAAATTAGTAGGTGCAGCAGAGAAATATACGACTAACGATAAAACAAAATCGGATGCTTTGCCTTATTTTTGGATGGCAAGAGGTTTGTATAAAGTATCTCAAAGTGGAACTGATAATGAAAAATTTAAGAATGCATACAAAGATGCTGTAGGAGTTATTGCAAAATGTATCAAATTCGATAAAGATGGAAAAGTTCGTGAAGAGTACAATGAGTTTTTTGCTGAGTTTGAAAATTCAATGATAGAGATGATTAGCAATGATTTAGCTGCTAATCAGCCTAAAAAAGCTCAAGCTTGGATTCCAAAATACATGAAGATTTATCCAAAAAGTCCAGGTGCAAAATTATTGGAAGGAGCTTGTAAGTTCAAAAATTCTGATAAAGGAGGAGCAAATACGAATTGGAAAGAAGCGGATGCTTTATTAAAAGAAGTTACTGATTTTGCAAGTTTAAGTGAAGCAGAAAAAAACATTCTAAAAATTGGAATATTCCAAACAGTTGATTGTTATACATCTTCAAAGCAAACTGAAAAAGCAAAAGTATTATTAGGAAAGGTTTCACAATGGTATGAAGGTGATGCTGAATTCAAAGAAAAATATGATGCTGTAGTAAATTAATTTTACTTAGAACTATTTAAAATGGCTGTCTTTTTAGATGGCCATTTTCTTTTTCACAAAGTTTGGCGGAAAACTTTTTGAATGATTTCAAAACACTTTCTCTTTCTAGTTTACATTTGATGTATGAAAAAATATTTAAACTTCTTTAAAAACAAGTATGTCGCTACGATAACTATTTTTTCTGTTTACACCCTTTTCCTAGATGATTTAGATCTAGTTACAATTGTCTCACAGCGCACCAAATTAAGTGAATTGAGAGCTCAACACAGTCAAGTGAGTCAGGATTTAGATCAAACAAAGCGCATGCTCGTCCAATTGAAACATACTTCTGCAATCGAACGTTTGGCTCGCGAGAAAAAACTCTTTAAAAAAGACGACGAAGATATTTTTATCATTACAGATAAATAATACCACATTTTTTTATCTGATTTAAGGCATAAACCAACGTTTCTGTTTCTTCTTTCGTTCGTTTTAAACGGAATCTTTACTTATTTTTGCGACTATGAAATTTTTTTTATACTTCATTTTACTTTCTATTGGATTTTACTTGGTTTCCTGTGAGGAAAAAAAAGCGAATCCTGATACAAATTTGAGCATTGATAAATTAGCACAAAAGTATCCAGATAGTATTCCAATTCTAATCAAGTATTCTGAAACTTTATACAAGCGCTACAATGTTACAAAAGCATTGAATTATGCAGCAAAAGCATATCGTTTAAATCCAAAAGATTTAGAGGCGCGCTACATTTATGCAAAATGTTTGAATAATTATCCGAGAAGAACAGGTCAAGATATTCAATTGGCACAAGATCAGTTGTTGTATTACATCAAACGTAAGCCCAAAAATCCAGAAGCTTTAGTTCAATTAGCTGGAACCTACAAACAGCAAAATGACTTTGAAAAAGCATTTAAATATGTGAATGAAGCTTTACGTGTGGACAAACATTACCGCGATGCGTATATCCTAAAAGGTACAATGTATCAAATGGATGGAAATTATAAATTAGCGAAATCATCTTATATTACTGCGATTGAACAAGATCCTGATTTTTATATTGCTTATTTGGAGGTAGGTACAATTCTTCAAATGGAACGCGATACAATGTGTATTCAATACTTCAGAAGTGCTACGGAAATCAAACCGAAATCAACAGATGCATGGTTCAATTTAGCGTATGCTTATCAAGATTTTAATCAAAGTGATAAAGCATTAGAAGTGTATCGACACATGCATAAAATTGATCCGAAATTCGCAATGTCTTTATTTCAACAAGGTTGGATTAAACAATTTCAACAAAATCAATTAGATAGCGCGGTCATTTTTTACAATGAAGCATTGCAAACTGAACCTCGATTTGTGGAAGCATGGCACAACTTAGGTGTAATCTATGAAGAAACAAAAGATCCTTTGGAAGCAATGGTATATTACAAGCGAGCGTTGAAATACGATAAAGATTTTGAGTTGTCCATTCAAGCTATTGAACGTATAACAGGTAAAAAAGCGAAAAGAAATAAATAGGATGAATGCGAAAAGAATGCAAATCATTCAACTTCTTTTAGAAGCTGGAATCCCAATTTTTGGAATGCTTTTTTGGAATTGGAACTTAGCATTTATTTTGTTTTACTATGTCTTCGATTGGTTGGCTAGTACTTTGTTGACAGGCGCAAAAATTAAAAAATGCATTGATTATTTGGGTGGAGGTGTCTTTCGTTCGAATTGGTATTTGTTTGGTTTTATTTCGATTACTCTAATTTTACCCAGTCTTGTATTTGCAAATTACTTTTTAAATAATGTCTCAAATGATTTTTCGTTTTTTAAGGAATTTGAACGATTTTTCTTTTACAAAGACATGGGAATTGAACAGGGTTATTTGTTGCTTCCGTTGGTGTTAATAAACGCTTGGACACAATACAGAATGCAATTTCTCATCACTCAAGCGCATACACGTACGAATGAGCTCACAATCGTTAAAAAATACTTATTACAAAACGGTTTAATTCTGATTGGAATTCTTCTTTGTTTTGGAATTTCAGCTGTTGTTCAATTAAACGAATGGATTTACATTGGATTTTTATTGGTATGTACAAGTACCTTTCGTTTTTTTGTTAGGACTTAAATTACATGTTCAACTTCTTTGAAACAAACTCCTAATTCGTTCAATTCCTCTAAAACAGGCTCGTAAATACATTTATCAATCGGAATCAAGACTCCTTTTTTGTCAAATTGTCCAGTTAAAATCAATTTCGCACAAATGGCAATTGGAAGTCCAACAGTGTTCGACATCGACGTGTAAATGGCATCTTCACCGATGTTCACCATCGACGATTCAATTCCAAAAATTTGTCCATTCAATTCATATTCAAACTGATGCACCATCACAATCATGTCTTTGTCTTCAGGATCTAAGACCCATTTGTCGACCAATATTTTTTCCAATAATTGTGCTGGAGAAGCGTTTTTTAAACCAATTTTTCGATCAGATTCAAATAAACCTAACCATTCGAAACGCTGATAATCTGTAACTCCCATTGAGTTGATGAACAGTTTGAATTTCTCTTCAATTGGAATGTCAGTTCTATAAGGTAAAAATGAATTCACAAAATCACGTGGAGTGAAATCTTCCGAATTTTCCATTGTGTATGAATCGTCCGTCATTCCTAAATTCACAAATACATTCCATGTATAACAGAAATTACTTCTACGCAAAGTTCCACGGTACAAAGTTGGAATATGATCTAAGCCATAAATTGGACGATACGATAATGAATCACGGTTTGCGTAGCCATCAAAACTACCATAACCATCAATTTCAATTTGATCTAAACGTGAAAAAACTTGATTGTAAGGAATGTATTTATATTGGTTGTGATCGATGAATTGTGCAGCTCCACCTTGTCCTGCTAAAACGACATTACGTGGATTCCATGTGAATTTATAATTCCAGGGATTGTTGTCATTTTCAGGTGCAATTAATCCACCACAAAAAGACTTAAAACTTGTTATTTTTCCTCCTTTTTCTTTTACTTCATCGATGATTTTCATGGCACTCATGTGGTCGATTCCAGGATCAACGCCCATTTCATTCATGAAAGTTAAGCCTTTTGCCAACACTTCATCGTTCAATTGACGCATTTCAGGACTAACGTATGAAGGTGTGATTAAATTCTTGTTTAAAGTCAAGCAATCACGTGCAATGTCTATGTGGTATCGTGCAGGAAGCATTGAAATCACTAAATCTGCATTTTTGAGTTCTTCCCAACGTTCTTCTTGCGACAAAGCATTGAATGTTAGTGCTATTCCATTGGGATTATCTCCAATTTTACGTTTTGCAGTTTCATTATTTTGATCCACAATTCGAATTTGCCAATTATATGTTCCAGCATGCTGAAGCAGATAACGTATAAGAGATGATGCTGACAATCCAGCCCCAAGAACAAGTATTTTTTTCATTTGATAACCACAAAAATGGGAGTACGAAAGTAAGAAAAATTAAGAATCTTAACAATAAATTCATTAAATGATAAAATTTCAAACAATTGAAAGGCTATTTTTTCTTTGAACCTCTTTTCTTAGGCTTACCGTATTTATCTTGCATTGCTTTTTTGTGATCGTAACGGATATTCACCTTTTTGTTTTTATCTTTTTTCTCATGGAAAGCAGGGCCAACACTGTCTTTTTTAGGCAATTTGACCAAAGTGTTTTTCATTTGAATTTGAGGCTTTTCAAAATCAAGTATCAATTCAGATACTTCAACTTCTTCAGGAATAGCTTCAATTGCTAAACTTTGTTTCATGTAACTTTCTATGTCAACTTTACAGTGTTCTTGCTTTGTTGAATAAAAACTGATTGAAATACCTGCTTTATCAGCACGACCCGTTCGTCCAATTCTATGTAAATAATTTTGTGGATTATCTGGTAAATCAAAATTGATTACATGCGTAACATCCGTAACATCAATACCTCTAGAAATTAAATCTGTTGCGATTAAAACACGATAAACACCAGTTTCAAAATGATTCACAGAATTAAATCGGAAATTTTGAGCTTTGTTTGAGTGAATGACCCCAACTTCATGTCCTAAAACTGGTTCCATTTCTTCGAAAAGCATATCAGCAAGTGATCTAGAAGCCACGAAAACCAATACTTTCGATAGAGAAGAATCACTTTCCAATAAATATTTTAACAAATTTACTTTTGTTGTGAAGTTTTCTGCAGCAATTAGTTTTTGAGATATTTTTTCAAGTGGTGTTCCAGCTCTAGCTGCTTCAATTACAATTGGAGCTGTGAAATATGTTTCAATAAATTGACTTACTTCTTCCGATAAAGTCGCTGAAAACAATAAATTTTGACGTTTTTCGGGCAAATATTCAAATAAACGCAATAATTGTGGACGGAATCCTAAACTTAACGTTTCATCCACTTCATCAATTACTACTTTTTTCGCATGTTTCAATTGAAGTGAACCATTTGCAGCTAAATCCAATAAACGTCCTGGAGTTCCTACTAAAACATCCAATCCTTGAAGAACCATTGCAGCTTGTGTGTTGATATTTGCACCACCGTAAACGCCACCAACGACAACATTCATACTTGTTGTTAGTTTTTCAACTTCACGAACAACCTGAACAACTAATTCGCGTGTTGGAACAATTACTAAGATTTGTGGATGAGGTTCTTTGGAGAATTTCCACATGCTTAAGCAGGGAAGCAAGTATGCGAGTGTTTTTCCAGTTCCTGTTTGAGCTAATCCAATCACATCTTTTCCTGACATCATTACAGAAAATCCAACTTCTTGGATGGTTGTAGGAGTTGTATATCCCAAATCGTCCAATGCGTTAAGTAGTGGCTTTTTGATGTTTAAATCGTGAAATGTCATTGTAAAAATATGAGAAAATTAATCTGAAAAATATCTGCAAATTTACGCTTTTAATTCTAATTGATGTCAAATTAAAAGTTTGTAATAACCTTATAGCTTTACAATGCGTTGAACAGCACCACGTTCATTTTTAATTAAATAAATTCCAGTAGTTAATTCACTTAAATCAATTTGGTTGGCATTTTCAATTGATTTTAATTTCAAACCATTTAAACTATACAAACTATAATTTCCATATTTTGACAATTCAACGATAGTGTTTGTTGGATTTGGAAAAACTGTAAATAGGTGCTTTTCTAAATCTTCAATTCCAGTTTCATTGTTATTCAAACGAGGTGTAGGATCAGAAAATTCTACATAAGTTGAACTTCCGTTTGGAGAACTTCCATAAGAAAAATCTTCTGGTAGAGTAGGGATTGTTAGTTGTTCTAATATTGTGGAGCCATCAGTGTCAACTAAATAAATAGTTTCATTATCTGAAAGTTTAAAATTACAATGATGCTTTCCTCTTGCACTTACATTTGATGCATAAAACAAAGTATATCCATTTGCCAAAACAGTATGTTCTTTAACTGGAATCAGTTTGTATTTCGTTAAATTGCTTAAATCGTCACTCAAATAATATCCATCCAATGAAATTGGAAAAGCATTTGGATTGTAAATTTCTATCCATGCCTCACGTTGTGCATATTGATCAATCTCACCCCAAGCATTATTGGTTAAGACTTCATTTATATGTGGATTTTGAAAACTTGGATCAGATATAAAATTTGCTGTAATCAAAGAGTCTGAATTCAAATCAACAGAAATAGAGTTAGCGTTTAAACCATTCGACCATGATTCGAAGCGGAAACCTTTCTTTGAAAATGCGGTCAATTCAATTGGAACGCCTTTGAAATACAAGCCATTCCATGGATAAGTTGTAAATCCATCAGTTTTGTCAGATAAGAGTAAGCTATTAATTTGAACATAACCCGAATTCGAAAGTGAATTGTCTATTGTAAATCTTGCGGTATCTTCAAATAAGAATCGATTCATGAAATGTCTGTAAACAAAACGCTGACGGGAAGAAAAATAATCTTCTAGTGCAATAGTCAATTCGTCCCATTTTTGCAAACTTGGTGTTTCTGAATAACGATCAATCAGTGTTTCAGAAGTGGATGGATAACCCCATCTTTCTACTTGTAATAAACGATTCGGTTCAAGTTCACTGGTGTATGAATTGTATTTTTCAACTAAGGCTTCTTTTCTAAAACTTGAATTCAAAAAGTCAGCCATAGTATTTGCAAATTCTTTAACGAATAATGGGTTATTTACTAAATTTCGCAATAAACGTGTCGATTTTATCCAATTCGTTGATGTAGTTTGAAGGTAATAATTCAAGGTATTAAATGTTCGCAATATTGTATCACAGTCTCCTCCAAAACCACCATCTAAATCGAAAAACAAGTTTTTCCATTTGCTTGAAACGGAACCATTTTCAACATTGAACCAAGCGTTATTCGTTCGAGGATAATCGCCATTTCCTAGAAAAATATGTGCACAATTAACACCAATAAAATCTGTGAAATCAAGTTTTTGCTGCATATAAGCAAAATTTTCTGGAAGTGTAAGATCATTATTTTGAGCAAAAAGTGTCAATTCAGAAAATTCCAATGAATCAGCTCTTTCTTCAGTTTGAATGATGTAGGTGTGATCAGCAATTGCACTAGTTTCTTTGGGTAAATCATATAAAAATTCGATATATTTTTCATCCAAATTTGGGCGCATGTCATCAATCCCCCAAAATTCTCCGTTTAAATAACTGGCATGTAGTTGTGGTTTCGCCTTTAAAAAAGAAAGATTTTGAACAAATAAATGCGATAAATAATCCCTTCCAAAACAATCTGGGCGATGTCCTCCTGAACGCATTAAACTGTATTTCGATAAAAAAGTAGAATCATTACCAATTGTTCCAGGATAAATATCGCGTTGTATGAAACGCATACTTTTCATGCTAGAATGACGAGATCCATTACCTTTAATTCTTAAACCAGCACTTGTTTCATAAGTGAGATTTCCCAATGAATCAAAGAAATGCATTTGAACCAATCGCTCAGATATTCGTCCTCTGAAATTGTAATTTCCATCGGGATGATTACCATATACTGAAATTCCTTTTTCTGGATCGAAATATCCAACACTGTCCACTATGAGTGAGATAATTGGAAGTCCGAAAGTTGGTTGACTTGTAAAAACACTTCGCACTTGTTCTTCGCTTTTCATTCCAGAAGGCAAAATCAGTTGATTTCTGATGATAGAAATTCTTGGTTGATTTGAAGTTGGAGGTAACCAACCGCGATCATTCGCTCGTGATTCAGAATAATCTCCAACTGGATATGTTAAACTTGGATTTGTTGGAATGATACTAAAGTGTAAAGCACTTACATATGGGTCAGGAATTGTGAAATTTGTTCCAATTTGTCCTCCAAAACTCACTTCTTTTCCATTTAAACTGGTAAGTGATGTTGCATTTGAAACTGTAAAATTTGTTCCAATTGGATATACACCTGAATTGATTGAAATTGTTGTTGTTGGAACTAAAGTTGATTCTCCGTCAATGTTTGCTGAATTTATTGTTGAAGAAGAATAGACAAAATTACCTGTACCATCCGGAAAACGACAAATTGAAGCGTTGTATGGATATTCTTGATTAACAATTGAATCCACTACTTCAATCAAAAAACCATTTTCAGTTGATAAATACAGATTTTCATCTACAGAGAGGGAAAAATTAGCATGTAATGGAGAAACTCTGTTTTTATTACTTAAGTAAACAATTGTACGTTGATTTGGAGCTAATAAATCATTAGGAAATCGCCATTTACCTAAGTCTGTTGAACGATCTGATAAATAATAATCAGCTAATTGAACATAGTCGGGAGACGTATTATACAATTCTAGTATTGCTGAACAATCACCATCTTCATCTAGATACAATCCACCGTTTCTAACTAACAATTCATTGATAGTCAATTGCGCATTTGTAGAAAATGACAACAAAAAAAGAAGTACGGATATTACAATCCGAGTTCCTTTGCGTGAGCTGAAGTTTTTGGCGGATTCCATGGATCTTTGTACGACATTTTAAAAAATATTTCTTGAATATAAGCAATTGAACGAACAATTCGAAGAAAATATCCAAAGTATAAAACCATTAAAGGCAAATAAGGGATGAAATAAGTGAGACTTTCTCTTCTTGGTCGGAACAATGAAAACAAAACAAATTTCACGAAATTAGTTGTGGTATAAAGGAAAAAGTTCGTCATTACGATATAGACCAATTGACTTGGAAAATTGTATGCCATATCGAAGAAATAGATGTACCATTTTACATTTAGAATCAAGTTGTAGATGATATTCTCTGAAAATGAAAAGAAATTCGACAAGCTAAAACCTTGGTTTGGAATAAAGACATCTCTGTGTTTACGAATTCGAAAACGAATCAAACTTTTATCCCAACGTAAGCGTTGTTTGGCAAGTTTTTTAAAGGTGTTTGGACAGCTTGTTAAACAGACAGCTTGTTGTGCAAATTTCACTTTAAAGCCTAATTTTCTCATTTTAACCGAAATATCACCATCCAAACCTGGTCCAATGTCCCAACCTTGAATTTTTTGTAATGCGTCCGCACGGAAAGCACCAAAAGCACCAGAAATAATTCGATAAATTCCCAAGTGACTTGTAACAACACGTCCAATCGAGATGGTGTCGAAATACTCAATTGCTTGTAAAGTTGAGGCTACGGATTCTTTGTAATTGCGAATCATTACATTTCCACCAACTGCTCCAACGTTTTTATCAATATAAAAAGGTAAGACAATTTGCTCAATGGCATCGTGATCGAAACTACAATCAGCATCTAAATGGACAATGATTTTACCTTTTGTGAAACGTAATGCTGTATTCGCCGCAGAAGCTTTACCTCCACGAATTTCATTTCGTATAAACTTGTCAATAAAACCATTTCTTTCTAAATCCCGTCCAATTGTTGGTGTGTCGTCTGTACTTCCGTCATCTACCACAATGATTTCCAAATGTTTGTAGGTTTGTTCTCGAAGCGACATTACTAACTTGTAGATGTGTTTTCCTTCGTTTTTTCCCGGAATAATTACGGAAACAAGTGGTCTTTCAATATTTAATCGATGGATTGCCTCAATTCTTTTCTTTTTGGTAAGTGCTAGCTTTAACTGATTGGATAAAAGCGCAACAAAGTCAACAACTACATATCTCAATAACTCTAAGAAAACGAAAAACCAGAAGATTCGGATGAATCGTTCAAAACCCATCGTCGTGAGGAAAGAAACGAAATCATCGAACGAATTCATATCACAAAGCCATTAAGCATTTGATCGATTTGTAATTCTGCTGACAATTGGTAATTTAATTTACGCACAATTGATTTTAATTCAACATTGAAATCTTTGAAGTTATTGTCCAATAATTGTTGTAAAATTTTAATGATATCCTGTGTCAAACGCTCCGCAATTCGAGTTGGAATTTCATTCAATGAAATCAAAATGATAGAAGCAGAGTGAAAAGTAATCATATCCGAAGAACGAATTGAAGCACGAATGGATGCGACAATATCTCGTAACAATTCTTGTTGTGCTCGAGTACCGATTTTTGAATATACTTTACTCGAATTTACGATATTGATTCCGACAATGTTTGAACTACCATCAGTTTGACGAATACGTTCAATTTCATACTTACACATTGTTTTAAATGTGTCGTATTTTACAGTCCCAATAATTTCTTCAATATCTCTTGGAGTTGATACGAATCCATTGATTGCTGCGTATTCACCTTTTTTTGTTAAGCGATACGAGTGAATTTCAGTTGGAATCAATGATTCAACAGGATTATCGTAAGAACAATTCATGCATCGAGCTTGAACAAAGTAATCTTGGAAACTACTCAAACATTTTTTACAGTGATGTAAAACGGAAGGTTTATCGTAATCTACTCCAATATGTCGCAAGCGTTTTGAACATTTCGGACAATTCAATTGATCATCTAATTCGTTTGCGAAATCGTTGATTGGACCAACATAAGCACAAGGGAAATGATGGACAATATCGTAGGTTTCTGAATTGGATGAATTACATTTTGGACATACTTCACGCATACTTAAATGCGAGGACTTACAATTCGAACATAAATAAACACGGTCGAAGAAATCAGCTACAAATAAGGCTTCTTGACGAGCAATTTCTAAAATGTCGAAAATTTTATATTCTTCCTTGAAATCAAAATGAGCTGCAAGAAAGGGAAAAGTATAATTTGTGTTTGAATGGATGGATGGAATTGCATCTAAATCGGTTAATTCTCTTGAATGCATATAAGCAAGCAGTTTTGTCAACAACTGTGCTTCCATCGATAAGGAGTTAATGAATTTAATTTCGTGTATGCGTTCATTGATTCGATGAACATGCGATTGAATTAAATCCAATTGATCAAATGAATAAATCATTCCATCAGTTAATTCACGAATGTATGGATCACGATTCGAATTACCATTCAATAAAATAATTGGTTTTAAATAGATTCCTGAATGAAAACTACTTCTAATGCGTTTTACAACTAATCGAACAAAATCAATATTTTTCCCTTCGATAATAATTGCAGAATGATCGGAACTTCTGTCGATATTTAAACGGCGATTTGGCGAAACATATAAGTAGCTAAATCCCTGAAATTCAACTACACTTTTTTCATTGTTTATTGCAATTGAACTCATTTTAATACTTGTATTTACTAATTTCAACACCCATTTTCCAATACGCTTTCCATTTGTATAAATCACTATTATTCACAGGATAGATATCTGCGGAAAGAGAACGTGTAGTTGGTTCGTATTTTTTCTGAAATTCTTCAGGTAGACGATATGTTGCAAAGTAAAAACGTTTAATCATTCCTTTGCTGGTTGTTCCATCTGGAAAAGTCAATTGAACCATTTGTCCTTCATCTAACCATTTCAAGTCTTCTTGCGGGAAAAATGCTTTGATATAAACGTTTTTTGGTTTGTGAAGTGATAAAATACTTTCCGATTTCAAAGCAACTTCAAATTCCTTTTTCATCATATTTGTAACGGTTCCGTCGAGAGGAGAATAGAAAATATTCTTTGGATTTTTACTTCCATTGCCATTTCCACGTCCATTTCCATTGTAAAAACGTTCACGTTCACTTGCGTTTTTTGAAGTGCCCCCTAGATCGCGGACCATTCCACGCAACAATTCAATTTCATTGTTTAATATCGCTTGATCTTGTTGGAGATTTTGGATCTCCAGTTGTATTTTAGTGATTAAATTGTATTGATCATCTAAGCGATAACTTGGCATTGCATCCAAGGCTACAGCATTTTTTATGCGTTCTAATTCAGATTGATATGATTTTAATAAGTTTTTCTTACTTGCTAATTGAACTGCATTGAATTTCAACTTTTGTTCAACAGTAAAAATTTCTTTTTCTGCCCAAGAAAGGTCACCAGTTGATTTTTTCTCTTGTAATTTTTGGTATTTCTCCGAACTAGGATCACCATATCCTCCCATTTCATCAGCTGGAGAGAAAGAAAATAATCTTTCACCTTTTCTGACTTCATCGCCTTCTTCTACAAAAAACTTGATGATTCTAGAGTCGTTCGTGTTTCGAATATCAACGGAATCAAATAACACTTGACCGTTTCCTTCTATGTAAAGCCATTTATTGATTAAATATTTTCCAACAATAAATAAGAAAATGAATAAAATTATTAAATACACAATTCGATCCCAATTAAAAGGACGTCTGGCCAAATTGTGTTCGGTCATTTCTATACTACGTATAACAGATTCTTTTCTTTTAAAGTTAACGCTTTTCATTTTCTAGTTGATCGATATCCCATTTAATTAATCGACTTAAATCGTGATAATCAAAATGCGTAAATCCTTCATTTGTTTGTAATAGTATGATGAATTGTTCCAATTCATGCCTGTTTTTAAAATCTTCGGTTCTTAAAGCTATGAAAATTCGGTCTTTAAAATCTTTATATGCATTTAATTTGCGTGAAAGATAAGAATATTTTACGTTTTCGTAACACATAAAATGTATTTCGTCGACAATTTTTAAGCATTCGTGGATTTTCAAGCTGTCGTAACTTATAGGAATTGATATGGATAATTTCCATCCATTTGCACTGCAAATCGCTTTTGATTGTTTTAATTTTTCGAGATAATTCGCAAATGCTTTTTCTTCATTTTCTTTCCAATCGGCTTGTGTGTGTGGTTCAATATCTAAATGAACCTCATTGAATTCCCAATTTTTATAGGGCTCTAATAGTTGATTCAACGAATTAGTAAAGTCAGTTTCATACAGCAATTTATTTTGTCCAATCATTGGAATCACATCCATTGAAGTTGTTTTAGACAATTTTACGAATTCATTTTTTGAATTTCTTAAACTATCATTTTTAGAAACAGCAATATAAATCTTTTCAAAACGGTTGTATTCTGCGAATGCTAATAAAACTGCTGGTTTATTTTCAAATGCTTTCGACCAAGCATATACATTTCGGTTAATTTCTGGAAGCGCTTCAGCTTTCATTTTATCTAGTTTAATTAACCAATTTTCAGTAATCGTTGGTGCGTTTTTCTCATTGATATCCACTAATTTTAAATACAATATCTGTCGGATTTCAATTTGTTCAATTTGAATTTGAGCTAAATCATCTAATAGTTTTAAACCATGGATTGGACTAAAATCGCTTTCAGCTAATTGACTTTTTGTACGCTCAATACGTATTGCTTCACGGACCATTTTTTCTTTTTCATCCATTAACAAAAGTTTCTTTAAAGCAAATCGGTATTCATAAGCATTATTGGTTTGTTCCAGTAAACGCTCATTTGTAGATTGAACTAAACGAAAGTGGTCTTTTTCCCATTTTTGTTTGTCTAGTTCAGATTTTTGTTGATGTGAAAATGGCAATGGCATTGAAAAGTTCAATCCGAATGAAAAGAAAGAACGATATGGGTTTGTTGGAGAATACAAATCATAAACATTCATTCTAGAATATGCACGAAGTGACAATTCGTTGTACCATTTGTTGTCAACTTCTACCATCTGATCATGCAGATTTCGAATGGATGCAGTATCTGTTTGAAGTGTTTGATTTAAGTTTGAAAAATAGATACTATCGTTGATTTCAAAAATTGGAGCAGAATAATCGAATAAATTTTTTGTGTAATAAGGATTTAAATTTTCGTTGTAAGCTTTGTAAATACTTAATTGCTCTTGCGTTTCAACCAAACGTGACTGAATTGCATACAAATCTTCCAAGGTTATTTCTTTCGAATAAAACAACTTTTCTAAAAGAGGTATGTAAGCTTTCAAAGTTGAAATTCGCGCTTCAAGTAGTTTGATTTTTTTATTGTTGAAATAAGCGATACATGCTGTTCGAGGAAGTGAAGATTTTAAAAGAACTGTATTTTTTTGTTCAATGGAAGTGATTTGCTCGTTTAATTCGATCGTTTTAAGAGTCGTATTTCGTTGTGAAAATCCATTTTTCAGAAGATCCCATTCAAGCCCAATTAAATAACGACGTTGATAGAGAATATTGTCTTCAAGTTCTGTGAAAAGCGTTTGTGAATTTTGAAGCGCATCTGCACGTAAATTCAATCCTAATTGACGTTTTGCATATGCTTTTTGAGCCAAATAATACTTCGAATAGTCAAATGAAGAGTTAAAATTTGTATCGCGGTAATTTTTTATTTGATGAAAGAGTAAAACAGGACTTTTACCTGTAAAATCTAGTTGATAGATCCGTTGTGCATTGAAAATTTTTCGCAACGAATCAACTGTTTCAGTTGTTTCTGAATTTACTTTGTTTTGAGCAGAGAATAATCCTGCAAAACAAAAAATTAACGAAAAAGTTAAAAGATTTCGTAGCACGTACTAAAGGTCCTTGTGTTAAAATTCAGACAAATATACGTTTTTTCTATTGAAAAAATTTATTTCAGTAGGAGTAAACCTATTGAGAAATAAATAAATAGACCAACTATATCGTTTAAGGTGGTAACAAATGGTCCGGTTGCTAAAGCAGGATCAATTTTATAACGATTCAAAATTAAGGGAATCATTGTTCCTAAAACTGCTGCAAAAACGATTACTGTAAGTAAAGATAAGCTTACAATTATTCCTAATTCAAAAAAGCCAATTGAGTATGCTCCTAAAAACACTAAAACGGAACAAATCAGTCCATTCAATAAACCAACTAATGATTCTTTTCCTACTTTTCGAAGAATACTGTCGAATGGATCATCCCCACGAGCAAGTGATTGTACAACAATTGCAGACGATTGTACTCCAACATTTCCTCCCATCGCAGTAATTAAAGGAATGAAAAACGCAAGTGCGGGTAAGTTTCCGATGTTTGTTTCAAATTTAGAAATCACTTGTGCACTCAAGGTTCCACCTAACATTCCAATGACCAACCAAGGTAAACGTGAACGCGACATTCTCCAAACACTTGAATTGGATTCAACTCTTTCCGAGATACCGGACATTAATTGTAAATCTTTGTCTGCTTCTTCTTGAATGATGTCTACAACGTCATCGATTGTGATTCGTCCTACCAATTTGTTCTGATAATCAACAACTGGAATGGCATCCAAGTTATATTTTTTCATTACTTGTGCGACTTTTTCGTTGTCGTCACTCGTTTTGACATAAATGATGTTTTTATCTTGATACAAATCGCGAATGGATGTTTTCGGACTTGCAAACAAAAGTCGTTTTAAAGAAAGCGTTCCTACTAATTTATTGGAACTATCAACAACGTAGATGGAATAAACGCGTTCAACATCTTCTGCTTGTCTGCGTAATTCAACCAAAGCTCGGTTTACTGGCCAATCCAATTTTGCTTGGATAAACTCTTTTTGCATGAGTCCACCCGCTGTATCTTCGTCGTAATTTAATAAGTCAACAATGTCATCAGCAGCATCGTCATCTTCCATTTGGGAAATGACTTCTTGAATTTTTTCCTCCGGTAAATCACCTAAGATATCAGCCGCATCATCGGAATCAAGATTTTCAAGTTGTTCAGCGATTTCTTTGGTAGAAAGTGAAGCAAGGAAAGTATCTCGAACTTCGTCTTCCAACTCCATTAAAACGTCGGCTTGAATTTCTTCTTCTAATAGGAAAGATAAGTATTTCGCTTTTTCGGAAGAGAGTTCATCCATGATTTCAGCAATATCTGCTGGATGGAGTTCGACAATGTGTTCTTTAATCCACAGATTATCCTCCGAGGAGATAGCAACTCGGATTCTTTCTAAGAATTCTTTTGTTAGTTCGAACCGCATTGTGGAAGATTTGGTGCAAAAGTACGGTTTTTTTAAGATTTAAAATTATGAAAACATTACTTATCACTAACTTATCGAATGGAATCGCGATTTATTTGAATTTTACTGAAGTTGATGAAGGCTCCAATCAAAAAAGCTGCAATTGTAACTCCTGTTTGTGATTCCAAAGTGTCTTCTGAAAGAAAGGAACTGAGAACAATAACAGTCAGTAATGCAAATAAATAGTGTTTTGATTTAAATGAAGTACGGATGATTGCAAACCAAATGAGTAAGAAGAGGATAAAGCCAATAATTCCTGAACTGATTAAAACGGTTAAGTATTGATTGTGAGCTCGGTTCCAATATTCTTTACTTAAACCAAATGAATTGTTCGCGTATTTCGCATTGAAAGCATCTTGAACATCACCGGAACCAACTCCAAAAGGAAAATTTTCTTTCGTGATCTGCCAACCTAACTTAAAGTAAATCAAACGCATCAACAAGGATTTTCCATCTGGTTCTGTGTCTGCCAATTGATTGCGAATTTCATAAAAACGCGCGTTAAATCCACCTTTTAGCATGACAACAGAAGGAATTCGCTCTTCAATTGCTTTAATTTCTTTATCGCTTAATTGTGCAACCCCCTCTTTGTCTTTGTGAAGGTTTTTTGAAGCCATGAAATGCCAAATGATGAATTTTAGTTGTTTGTCACCTTCACCAGTTTCGTAGTTTAACTTAGATCTTTTTTCCCAAGCAATTTTTAATTCTTCTTCATTGATAAACGCCATTATTGGATATCCGTTTTCCCAAAATGGTTCTTTCGAAAAAGTATAAGGATTTCCTGATTTAGTGAATTTAGGTTCTTGAATGTACTTAACTTTTTGAGGAATTGGTTGAAGATTTGTAAAGAGTAAAAAACCTACAAAAACTATAGATATTGAAGCTAAAACTAAAAGTCCATACTTTAAAATTGCTTTTTTTCGTGTCAAGATGAACAAATAAAAGGCAAACAAAACACAAATTCCTAGTCCAACATATCCAAAGCCTACTTGAGAAATATTTGTATAAAATATAAACCAAGCAATTAGTGGGATAGTAAGAAAGCGAAGTTGTTCTTTTTTAATCCACCAAAAGACACAAATCACGATTCCAGCAACAAGTAATAAAGCTAAACGAATATGTGAAATGAATAAGGAAATATTTCTGTAATCCAAATAGCTTTTGTTTCCAATCCATTTTACGAAGTAAGCGTAATTGATTCCTGTTGTAATAAGTAAGGATCCAAGAAAGAAAAGTGCAATCCATTTCCATTGAACTTTAGTAAGAGGAATCACTGAAATACATAAAGGCAAAACTAAAAGAGGTAATTTACGTCTCACATCATCCAAACCGTACGTTAAGTTTGCAGACCACAACAAGGAAAGCCATTCGAAAACGACAAATGCAATTAAGAAAAGTAAAATTTTATTTGAAAACCAAACAGAAAACACTTTTTTCCAATCATTCAGTAGGATTACATTCAATCCTAAAAGCATGGTTGCTAAGGAAAGCGGAATTTTACTCCAGGGTAAACCAATTGCAATTCCAATACAGGCAATAAATTGAATTGTTTGATGTATGTTTTTCTTGAAGTACTTATCGAGCATGTAGTTTTTACGTTTATTTTCCTAGAATAGAATTATAACGTTTCATATCTGCAAATATTTCAAGTGCTTTTTTTACTTCATCATCATTTTGGAATGCTTGCTCACGTCTACCTGTTTGATAATGGTAACGAGACACAATTTCATTCGAAAGATATTCGTTGATTTCAGCTTTAAATTTTTCAAGATCACGTTCTTTTGAAGGTGTAAGAATAACAAACATTTCCTCGTAATCTTTTTTAATGTCTTCCCAATATCCTTCTTTTTCAGCTTTCTCCTTGATTTTTTTCAATTCCTCTAATGAATTGTTGGTGTAAGTGAATTCTTTCGATTTTGCGTAATTCACAAAAGCTTGATATTCTTCTTCTGTTAATTTAAACGTTTTTGCATCACCAATTTTATCGTGTTTTTGTGCATAATCTGTTGCATAGTTGAAAATAACATTTGAAATCACTAATCCAGCTAACAAAGTACTTGGCGATGGAACTTCAACTTCCACATCTGGTTCGATTCCACGTCCATCAATCACTTTTCGTCCATTTGGAGTTGAGAAAGACTTTATCAATGAATCTGCAATTTCTTTTGGTTTTTCTCCATTTTCTTTGTCGTAATATTCCAATCGTTGCACACATCTTCCCGAAGGAGTGTAGTATTTTGAAATAGTCAATTTGATTTTCGATCCGTATTTCAAATCGTATGTTCTTTGAACCAATCCTTTTCCATAAGATGTTTGTCCAACTATAACTGCACGATCCAAATCTTGAAGTGAACCTGAAACAATTTCCGAAGCTGAAGCAGAACCTTTGTCAACCAAAACAATAACTGGAATGTCTAAGTCCAAAGGATTTCGTGAAGTTGCATAGGTTTTGTTTTCTTCAGGAATTCTTCCACGTGTAGTAACAACTGTTGGTCCTTTTTTCACAAACATATTTACAATGTTTACCGCTTCGATTAACAAACCACCACCGTTTCCGCGTAAGTCAAAAATCAGTTGCTTCATTCCTTTACTTTTCAAATCATTGAAAGCAGCGGTCACTTCTTGTGAAGCAGTTTGTGTGAATGAATTCAATGCGATGTAACCAACAGTTTCGTTCAACATTCCAGAGAAAGGAACATCTGGGAACTTAATTTCATCACGTGTAATTTTTAAGGTTTGTTTTGAGCCATTTCGTTCAATTACAACATCAATTGTAGTTCCTTTTGGACCTTTTAAGAAAGTGGTAACCTCTTCTGAAGTTTTTCCTTTCATGTCATTTCCCTCAATTGAAAGAATTTTATCGCCTGCTTTTGCTCCTGCTTTTTGTGCCGGATTGTTTTCAAAAGGTTCCGTGAAATACGTATAATCGTCTTGTTTTTGAATTGTTGCACCAACGCCACCGTATTGTCCTGTTGTCATCAAGCGATAATCTTCCATATTCGCTTCGTGGTAATAAACGGTGTAAGGATCTAACTCTTTCAACATAGCGTCGATAGCGGTTTTATTCATTTCACCTGGTTTGATATCGTCAACGTAATTTGTTTCCAATTGTTGGAATATCAAATCCATTAATTCAAGTGCTTTTAATTCTTCAAAACCATTTGATTGCGCGGAAACTTGCTTCGATGTGAATGCAAAAACAAGGATGCAAATGAATACGTTTATTTTGGATGACTTCATTGACTTCAAATCTATATTTATTTGTAAAAATAGAAAATTCACGAGCAAAGATTTCTACATTCTTAAATATTTATGAAATTTTTACTATTAAAGACCGATGTAAAACGACAATGATCATTTATTTACAAAAGCCATTTCACTTTAAACAACTTCGTTCTTGAAAATTTTATCTACTCATTATCAATGTGATAACTCTACAATAAAATTTTCTTCGTGCCTCGTTCTTTTTTGTAAAAAGACTTTTGCGATGGTCTTTATTTATTTTCTTAATTCAATTTTTAAAGAGCAAAATACAAGTCAAAGAATAATTATTTTTGTCAAAAATTTTGAATGGAAAAGATTTGTGGTCGATGTGCTGAGAAAATTGAATGTTTGTCAACAGATATAGCAAATTGTTCGTGTTCAAAAGTGGATATTTCAGCTAAAACACGTGAGTTTTTAGGTGAAACGACTTACGATTGTTTGTGCAATAAGTGTTTGACAGAAATCAATCAACTAGTCAACGATCATCCCAATCGGGAACCAGTTTTTTCATCAGATTTCGTAGAAGGAAAACATTTTTACAAGGAAAATGGCTATTTCGTTTTCACAGAGTTGTATCATTTCTTGAAAGGAAGATGTTGTCGAAATGGATGTAGACACTGCCCTTACGGAAACAAGAAGTGAGAGCGGAGAAACAGAGCGGAGAATGAGAGCGGAGAAACAGAATGAAAGCGAATAAATAGACTACGGTGACTGAGCGCTTGTCCCGATTATTCGGGAGAGTCGAAGTCAGCGGAGTTACAGTTTAAAGCTTCTTATTTTCTTCAGGCGATACAACTTTTGATTCATTTTGAAATCTCCGTCTTTGTAAAGTGCAAGTTCGTTGTTTTCAACTAAAAATGAACGTACACGTGCGGCTGTATCAGCAAAAGATGGGTCTGCTATTTCTAAAATAGTTTTGTTTTCTTTTTCAATATACGTTTTTCTGAATTCACCTGTAGTGATCACTTCTGAAATTCCATCTTCAATGCTCAATTTTCCGTTAAAAGTTTCTTTTAAGCGAAAAACACCATTTGAGGAACTTTCTTTTTCCGTTTTTAGTACTAAACGCTGAAAAGAACCTGAACAGTCTGCACAAGGGACATTTCCCTCAAAAACAGAAACATAGTCCAATTCTACACCCTTAGTTTCGAAGCTTTGTTGTTCTACATTTTCTGGTTGACCTGGTTTGATTTCTCGGCAAGAAAACAGAACCAAACTAAGAACGAAGAATTTTAAAAAGTTTACCATTTCACACAAATTTTTCCTGATGATGAACCCGATTCTAGCAAAGAATGTGCCTCAACTATTTTGTCCGCTGTAAATGTAGCTCCTACAATAGGAATTAAATTCTCTGTTGTTACAATTGTATAGACTTCTTGCAGACATTGCGCTAAAACATGTGGCTTGTAATCAGCGATTTTCAACATGTTAACACCTGAAATACTTTTTGAACGCATCATCAATCCAATTGGTAATGGTCGTCCCATTTTAAGTACAAAATTAATTGCTGAGAAAATCCCCCATTTTTTTGAAGAAAGTTCACTTCCGCCAAATAAAATTGCTCTTCCACCAGTACCCAATAATTTCCAGTCTTTTTTAAATGTCGATCCAGCTACTGGATTGAAACTAACATCCAATCTATCTTGACCTAAAAGTGAATTTATAGCTTCATCGTAAGGTGTTTTCGTATAAACTATGGTATGGTTTGCACCCAACTTTTCAACCAGAGCTTTTTTATTTTCGTTTCCAATTTTTGCGATGACAGTTGCTCCTTTGCGTTTACACAATTGAATCAATGCTGTTCCAACTCCACCAGCTGCAGCATGAATTAAAACTTTATCTCCAGCTTGAACGTTCGCAGCTCTTTCAACCATGTAATGAGCTGTGACCCATTGAGTACTCAAACACAAAGCTTCTCCTGCATCCATTTCGTTAATTGGGACAAAAGCAAATTCTTCTACAATCGCATGTTTGGAATATCCACCAAAACGACAAAAAGCAACAACTCGTTTTCCAATATTTTCTTTATTTCCGTCTGATCCAGTTGAAATAATTTTTCCAACTACCTCGTAACCAATCACACAAGGGAAGGGTGGAGCCTCACGATACAAGCCTAAGCGAGCCATGACATCCGCGTAATTCAAACCGAAGGCTTCTACTTCAACTAAATATTGCGTTGATTTTAATTCGGGTAAAATTAGTTCTCTTTTCTCAAAAGCGTTTTCAGCTTTACCTTTCTTTACTAAGAAAATTGCTTCAGTTTTCATTTTTTCACACCTTTGACAAGTAATACAATTTCTCCTTTTGCTGGATGTTCTTGATAATATTTCAACACATCTTCAGCTCTTCCGCGTTTGAATTCTTCGAAAAACTTACTGATTTCACGTGCAACACAAACTTCACGATCAGGGCCAAGTATTGCAACACATTCTTCCAATGCTTTATTGATGCGATGAGGTGATTCATATAAAACAACCGTTCTTTCTTCTTCCAAATACGATTTCCATTGTGTCTGTCGTCCTTTTTTGTGGGGAAGAAAACCATCGTATATAAATGAATCTGCTGGGAATCCACTTCCAACAACAGCTGGAACAAATGCGGTTGGACCAGGTAAACAAGTTACTTGCAAGTCATTTTCAACACAAGCTCTTACCAACAAAAAACCTGGATCTGAAATAGCTGGAGTTCCCGCATCAGAAACTAAAACTGTAGTTGTATTATTTCGAACCGTTTCAAGGCATCGCTCCAATTGTTTGTGCTCGTTGTGTGCGTGAAATGGAACCAATTGTTTACCTGTAATTTCAAGGTGATTCAATAGTTTTTTTGTAACACGTGTATCTTCCGAATAAATCGTATCTGCTTCTTGGAGTGAACGAATCGAACGAAGTGTAATATCTTCTAAATTCCCGATGGGAGTTGGAACAACAATTAAAATTCCCATTTTATGAACGTGTTAAAACTACGTAGTCTTGTAAAACTGTACGAAGGAATTCCATTTTCTTTTGAGGAACTTCTTGTAAACCAATCAAACGAGAAGTTTCATTTGCTAAATCAATTGCCAATTTTTTGTTGTCTTCATTGGGATATTTCGTTACACGTAAAATCACATTCTTCAAAAACAGCATATCTTCATCCGAAAAACGAGTAACTGCTGGATAATTTACTGTGTGATTATCAGAACTTTTGATGTTTAAAATATCTTGTAATGAATACCGTTGATTGTCTCTGATTTTGATCAAAACAGTGTCAGCCATCACATCTCCTAGACGCTGTCTTCTTTCAGAAGTACTTGACAATAAAATTGCTAAAAACCCAAGTCCACCAATCCAAATATCGATTACTCGAAAAATCCATCGGATGAAATATTCTCTTAATCCAGCTGGTTCTCCATCTGCTTTTACCACACGAATTCCTAAAGCCAATTTTCCTAAAGATCTACCATTTGTAAGATATTCTATGATTGGAGAATAGAACATATAGGGTAAGTAAATCAATAAAATACCAAAAATGGTAATTCCTTTTAACTCCAATTCAAATGCATTCATAGAAATAAGCATCCCCATGATTAATGTATAAATCAATAATGCAGCATAATCAATTATTGAAGCTAGAACTCTGTAAATTGTTGGAGCTAACTCATAATCAATTGTTACAAATTGTGCGGTAGAAAAGGAAATCGTTTTCATTTACTTTAATGTTAGTTGAATGGGTAAATGGTCTGAATAACCACCATAGTATTTGTCGCCACCATACGTTGTTGATGGTTTTTGAGTTCCATCTTTTTGCATAAACAATAGCTTTTCATCTTTTACAATAATAGCATCTTTTTTTAATATTTTGATACCACCCTTTCCTTTGTAAAAACTTTTTGAGACAACAAACTGATCTAAAACTCCCCATTTCCCTTGGTAACTGTGTGTTCCAAGTCCAGCAAGGTGATCGTCATACATTAAATTAACTAAATCTTTCGTTTTATCTTTTACTTGTCCAGCTCCTAAAGTTTGTTCCATTGATGTGTTATTTGGATGATCATTAAAATCTCCCATTAACAAGATATTCGCTTTTGGATCTTCTTTAAGAATTTCTTCAATTTTCGCTCTAGCTATTGCTGCTGCACGATTGCGTTTGTAATCTGATTCTGTTTCACCACCTCTACGTGATGGCCAATGGTTTACAAATACATGGATAATTTTCCCGCCATACAATTCACCTTTTACATATAAAATGTCACGTGTATGGAAGTTTTTAGCTGTATCAATCGTTACTGCTAAATTCGTAATTACCAATGGTTTGAAACAGTCTTTATCGTACAACAATCCACAATCAATTCCACGTTGGTCTGGAGAATCTTTGTGTGCTACTTCGTAACGTGTTTGTGAAAAACGTCCAGTTGCTTTTAAATCTTTCAAAACGCCATAATTTTCAACTTCCACTAATCCAATTAACAATGGATTTTGAGGTGATTGAATAGTAACAGCTTCAACAATGTGATCTAACTTTTTTAGGTAACGTGGAGTGTTCCATTGCAATTTTCCAGTTGGAAGGAAATCTTCATCTATCACATTTTCTTGATTGATTGTATCAAACAAATTTTCACAGTTGTAAGAAACTATCGTACGACCTTTGTACGGTTTCAGAACAATTGTTTCAGCTGGTTTTCCATCTCTTCCTTGAGAAAGTACAATTGAACTTGTGAAAACAAGTGCAAGTAGTAAAAGTGTATTTTTCATTTTAAAATTTTTCATCAAATTGATTTAACTCCAATAAACAAGCCGAAAGTAAATCAATGCTTCCTTGAATATCGTCTTTGTGTGCCATTTCAATCACTTGGTGTAAGTGACGAGTTGGAATAGAAACTGCTCCAGCTATTGATCCTCCGGGAGACATGCGCTGAATTCCAGCAGTATCGGTTCCACCAGCAGTCAAAATTTCTGGCTGCCATTTAATTTTATTGCGATCAGCAACTTCTTTCATGTAACGCACCATGCGCGTATCACAAATTGTAGATGCATCCATTATTTTTATTGCTGTTCCTTCACCTAATTTCGTGATTTGTTCATGAGCCGCAGCTCCAGGTAAATCAAAAGCGATTGTTGTGTCTAAACCAAAACCAAAATGTGGTTTGATATTCAAACTTGCCACATTCGCACCACGAATTCCAACTTCTTCTTGAACTGTAAAGACAATGTAAACGTCATTTGGTAAGGTTTTTCCTTTCAAATTTTTCAAAGTTTCAATTGCAATGAAAACAGCCAAGCGATTGTCTAAGGATTTACAGTTAAAACAATCTCCCATTTCAATGAATTCACGTTCGCGAGTGATTGCGTCTCCAATTGAAACAAGTTCTTTCACTTTTTCAGCGGACAAACCTGTATCAATAAAATAATCTGACAATTTAGCGACTTTATTGCGCTCATCTTGCGTCATTACGTGGATTGGTTTTGAGGCCATTACACCAATGATATCTTCTTTTCCATGAACAATTACTCGTTGAGCTGTCAATGTTTTGGGATCAAATCCACCCAAAGTTGTGAAACGAATAAATCCTTTATCGTCGATATGTGTTACCATGAATCCAATTTCATCCATGTGTGCACCCACCATCGCAGCTTTGTTTGAAGCACCACGACGGATTGCATACACATTTCCCATGTTGTCAATTGTCACTTCATCGCATAAATCCTTGATTTCGCGCAAAACAACTTGACGTACTTTTTCTTCAAAACCAGGTGCTCCAGGCACTTTACATATTTCAGCTAAGAGTTGTTTGTTCATGGTTTAAAATTAATAAAAATTAGTGCATTAATTTGTTACATACTTATACTATAAGTTGATTAAATTTTAGCGAATACAATTTTAGTCTTATTTATTCATGAAAAATTAAAGTGCTACTTTAAATTATCATGATATTTTAAAGTACAAATTGGTTTTGAGAAATGCCAATTGAACATACAATCATAAAAACTTTACCATAAAAAAGCTGATGGTATTTTATATATTTCAGCTATGATTAGAATCTTTATGGTTTAATAAAAATTTAATAGCCTTGATTGTATTGTTGAAACTGCTTGATTTATTTCCTTCTAATTCTAAGAACGGGCTAATTCTTTTTGCAACTTCAATTTTCGGAAGTCTTTTATATTGTTTATATTCAGGGATGATTTTTAAAACTTCTAAATTTGGTGAAAAGATTTTATCTACATTTCTGTAATAAGATTTGTTTTTGTAATTTTCAGACTTGAATCTT
>JBKDZA010000314.1:0-3121 GCA_046308455.1 Fluviicola sp. | reverse complement strand
TTTTCAAGGTTTTAAACAAGTAAAATGTTGATTAATTTACTGATAATCAATTGTTTATAAATTTTGTCATGTAGTTAGCCAGACTCGTTAAAATCCATGGAACGAAGGCTAAAAACAAATTCCAATTCAAAAATAAAAAATGCTTAGTTTCTGAATAGTTTACTCTAAAAAGAGATAAACCAAAGCAAATAAAGGTTGCAATTCCAAGAAAAATAAATTCTGGAAGTCGATTAGATTCTTTTAATCGTTTATACATAACTGATATATTTTAGGTGAGAAAATTAGTAGCCCAATAATTAAAGCCGCAATTGCACTAATTAAAACTGCAGCAGCAGATAAATCTTTTACTTTCTTGATATGATCGTTTCTTTGAGGAGAAATAAAATCCGCAATATTTTCAATCGATGAATTTAATATTTCAGTAACGAAAACAAATCCACAAGATAAAATTAAAGCAAACCATTCGTTGAATGAAATTTTTAAAATGAAACCTAAGATTATTACAACAATTGTTGAAAAGAGATGAACTCGAGAATTGTGTTCTTCTTGAAAGAGAATTTTCAAACCATTAAAGGCATATTTAAAGCTATTTATTCTTTCAATAATAGAAAATTTTTTATTTTTCAATTTAAACTATTTTATTAATTTGAATTTGAAAAACGGCTTTAATTATTGCATATTGTTTCTTTAAGGAATTTTGTGATTATCAATAGTTGTTTTATTCGGGATCACATCACAGAAAAGGTTGGTGGATCATGCATGCAACAGAAAAGTAATCAAGGAAAATAACTATTCATCAACATATAATCTATATTCCCCGATTGAGAATGACAGGAAATACAACTTCCTCCTTTTCCTGTAGCGGAAGATGCTACACTTCCATCAGTGTTAATGTATCCCCAAACCCAACCATTGTCATCTGCATAAACATTTTCAGCTTTTTTGTACAAAACAGCATAACGTGAAAGATTCGTTTCTGAGGAATACAATTCTTTAACAATAACTGAACCCTCTGGAAAATCAGCGGTCACTTTTATTTTTCCATTCGACTCCAATTGTGTCGCTGCAATTGAATTATAGCGTGTTCTTAAAAATGGATATGCATGACCCGATCCAGCACTAATTGCTAATAAACTATCAGAATTCTTATACCAAACAAAACCACTTGTTTCTTTTGCCATGTCAAATAACTCTGTGTCAATGTCTTTTCCAGCTTTATCTTTTTTACAGGAAGAAATCAATACAACAGCAACAGAAAGTGAAAGAAATAAGAACAAATTCAAATGATTTCTAGTAATGTATGTTTTAATATTTTTTAGAAAAGACATATTTTATAGTTTATTTACTTATAAACGAAAGAAATTATGATTTAGTTTTCTTTTCTTTTTTTACTTTAGCAAACACACTTATTTGAATAAAAATGAATGCACTTCAAACAGCTAAAGAATATTACACTTTTTTCAATTCGAAAAATTGGCAAGGAATGCTCGATTTATTACATCCAGATGTGAAACATGAAGCAAATCAAGGTGATACAAGAGTTGGAAAACAATTGTTCACAGAATTCTTAGCACATATGGATACATGTTACGATGAAAAATTAACCGATATGGTTTTCTTTTCTGAGGAATCTAATACTAGAGTTGCAGTTGAATTTGTTGTGAATGGAATTTACAAATCCACAGATAGCGATCTTCCTGAAGCAAAAGGTCAAAAATATGTATTACCAGCGGGAGCATTTTTAGAAATTAAAGATGGTTTGATTTACCGCATAACAACATATTATAATCTTCCTCTTTGGATGGAATTAGTTGAAGCATAAAATGGATTTTAGAGTCTATAAAGGAAAAGAAATTTCTGCTGTAGTAGAAGATCTTTCTGAATTACGCATCCATATTTTTAAAGATTTCCCCTACTTATACGAAGGGAATAAAACATTTGAATATAAATATTTAAACAAATATGTTGAATCGGATTGCTCATTTTTATTTACTATCTGGGACAACGAAAAATTAGTTGGTGCAACAACTTGTATTGCTTTAAAAGATGAAGCTCCAGAAGTAATTGACCCTTTTGAAATGGCGAATATAGATGTGAATTCAATCATTTATTTTGGTGAAAGTATTCTGTTGAATAACTATAGAAATTTGGGTTACGGTAAATTATTTATGCAGAAAAGAGTCGAGTTTGCACAATCTTTCTCCTGGTGTAAAGCCGTTTATTTTTGTTCCGTTGAAAGAGCTGAAAACCATCCATTAAAACCAAAAGACTACAAAAATTTACATGAATTTTGGTCTAAACAAGGATTTAACCCAACAGAATTGTCAACTATCTTTGAATGGAAAGATCTTGGAGAAAAAAATGAAACCGAGAAAAAAATGAATTTTTGGATGAAACCAATTCAATTAGCTGCTACTTTATAAAAAATTATTTTTTTTTATTTGTCCGATTTAGTATCATTTAGCTATTTAAATAAAACGAGTAAAAATATTCTGATTCAACTGAATCAAAATACTGTGATAACGAGAACTTGCATTGTGTCCATCCATCCAACGACCGGAATTGATTTGTCCAGGATAAATGGAGTAGCGTAATGTTTTCTCAACACGTTCAGCATAAATAGGATCACCAGTTAAAGCGAGTGCATGATGCATGGTAACTAATCCGAATGAATTATAGTTATAATTGCGATTAAATCGAACATTCACAAAGTAATCAACAATATCGATAATTATTGAATCGTAATTTGAACCGATTAACAAGCCATTGGCATCAATGTATGCAGTTCCAATAACGCCAGTGTCAAATTTAAATTCTCCCGTTCCTTTGTCATCAATAATCCATCCATTTTGAAGGACATTCACAGAATCTGCCCCACATGAATTAAGGAAATTTTGGATGATTGGTGTAAAAACAGGAACGTTGTACATGCGTAAATCTGGAAATGGAAAAACGCCATTTGGAAGTTGCATAGTTGCAAGCGAATCGAGTGTTCTTTTCGCCCAAAAACGGTAGGCATTTTTTCTAACAGTATCGTTTTCGAAGTAAGCAATTTTTAAAAGTCCTCGTGCAATTTCTCCAGCAGATCGCAAAGGAATTGAATTAGGAAGATAAAGTGGCG
>JBKDZA010000313.1:0-9965 GCA_046308455.1 Fluviicola sp. | reverse complement strand
TACATTTAAAGAATGGAAAACAATTCTGATTCGATTTATCCTCCAAAACCTTTTTTAGAAAAAGAAGAGGAAAAGAAAGGTTACATTGCTGTGACTGTTTTTTCATTGTTGCTATTTGTCTTGGCGTTTCTATTGATTATGCCGGACCAAAAAGTGTTTTTATCTCAATTGATGATTGTATTAATTGTTCATGAATTAGGACACTTTTTATTGATGAAGCTTTTCCATTACAAGAATGTTCGAATGCTTTTTATTCCTCTTATGGGTGCATTTGTTCACGGTCACAAAGATGAATTCAAACAGTCTGAGTCACTTTTGGTTATTTTGGCAGGTCCAATCCCAGGTATAATTTTTGGAGTTTTAAGTTTTTTACTATTTTTTGGAACGAATGCATATTTAAGAGATTTAGGTTTTTTATCAATTATTGTAAATGCGATTAATTTAATTCCAATTTTACCTTTAGATGGTGGAAGGTTAGTGAAGATTATTTGGCCTGGTAAAGCTGAGTTATTTCAGTTAATTGTCTTGCTGATTGCTTCTTTAGGAATTCTATTCGTTAGTTTTTGGCTTCAAAGATATTTTTTGGCTTTAATAGGTGTTTTTATGGGACTTCAATTGAGGACCTTACATAGAAGATATTTGATTCACAAAGAAGTTAGAGAACATGAAGTTGTCTATCAATCTACATATGAAGCATTATCAGATCGTTCCTATCATTTTTTAAAGAAAAAAGTATTGGAACATACTGCTGCTTTACGTAAAATGGTAAGTATGGATACTGGAGGTATAGATGTAGACATGAATTTAATGATTGCTGAAGAAGTTAAAAATGTTCTTGAAACTCCGATGAAAAAAAATGTTCCATTGTGGATTCGTATTTTTATCGTTTTACTTTGGTTGGGATCAATTTTAGTTCCTGTCTGGATCATTTTTAACTACAATCAGAATTAAAAAAAATGTTTGAAATTGGAGAAAAAGTATCCTTTTTATACGAAAAGGGAGAGGGAATTATTAGACGTTTTGAATCGAATCGCGTATTAGTTGAAGATGAAACTGGTTTTGATCGTTGGTTTGATTTTGGTGAAATTGTAAAGATTCATGGTAGAAAATATGAATCAAACATTACTTTTAATGCTTCCTTAGAACAAAAAGAAGATTTATCTTACAGAGTTGTTGAACAACGTTCTATACAAAACAAAGGTTTTATTGAATGGGAAACAGATTTGCACATTGATTCAATTTTAGATTCGACAAGAGGACTAACGAATTTCGAAATGTTGCAAAAGCAACTGAAAGAATTGAAAGCAACATTCAATAAAGCGAAAAAAAATAAAGTAAATCGACTCATCGTGATTCATGGAGTTGGTGAAGGCGTTTTGAAAAATGAAGTGCGAACATATTTGGAGAATCAATCTGGAATTGAATTTTATGATTCAGATTTCCGTGAATATGGTAAAGGCGCAACAACAATCGATTTTCATCCGAATTGGTAATCAGGACAAATTAGGTTCTTAAATTTTTAATTAGAAATTGATTGATACCTAAAAACTCTTAATTCATTTTCGACTGAGATAGACACTTTCGCATAGGGCAATGGTAAAATATGCTCCACTTTTTCAGCCCATTCGATGAAACAATAAGCATCTGAATAAACCATTTCTTCGAAGCCAATATCAAGTGCTTCTTCGAAAGACTTCAAACGGTACAAATCAAAATGCAAGACTTCACCATAGAAAGTTGATTCGTATGAATTAACAATCGAGTAGGTAGGTGAACCTTCGATTTCTTCAATTCCCATTGAACGAAGTAAAGCGGAAATGAAAGTTGTTTTACCTGAACCCATTGGAGCTTCAAAGCATACTATTTTCGTCTCTGTTCCAAGGTGATTGAGTAATTCTTTTGCAATATGAGGTAAATCACTCAAAGAATATGCAACCCATTCTTTCATTTTGATTTCAATATTATAAAAGGAATCATCAATTCTTCCATCGAAATACCACCATGTTGGAAGGTGTCGTTGTAATAATTCACAAAGTGATTGTAATTATTGGGATAAACAAAATATCCATTTTCACGTGTAAAAACGAATTCAGAAGATAAGTTTGATTTCGGTAAACCAACTTTTTCAGGATGTTTAATTGTGAAAACTTCTTTCTCTTTGTAATTTAAATTTCGACCAGTTTTGTAGCGTAAATTCGTGTTTGTGCTTTTGTCACCAACGATTTTCACAGGTTCATTAACGCGAACAGTTCCGTGATCTGTTGTTATTACAACTTTCGCTTTTTGTTCTGCAGCCTTTTTGAAAATCTCTTGTAAAGGTGAATGTTCAAACCAAGATAAAGTCAACGAACGATAAGCAGCTTCATCACCTGCTAATTCTTTGATCATATCCATTTCAGTTCGTGCGTGAGAAAGCATGTCTACAAAGTTGTATACGATAACATTCAGTTGATTGTCTTTCAAAGAATGGAAATTGTCAACTAATTTTTTTCCAGCATCTAGATTCGTAATTTTATTGTAAGACCATTTTACATTTACCCCATTACGTTTCATGTTTCCTTCCAAGAAAACAGCTTCGTGCATATTTTTCCCACCTTCATCTTCTTCGTTCAACCAATGATTCGGAAAACGCTTAGCAATTTCATTTGGCATTAGCCCTGCAAACAAAGCATTTCTAGCGTAGTGAGTTGCTGTTGGTAAAATTGAATAAACGATTTCCTCAGATTCAACAGTGAAATGTTTGCTCAAAGTTGGTTTCAAAATATTCCATTGATCGTAACGTAAATTGTCAATCACAATCACATATACTTTTTCTTTTAACATAGGGAAAATGTGATCTCTGAACAAGTGATGAACCATTTCCGGAGCATCTTCTTGACCATTGAACCAATCTTCGTAGTTACGTTCGATATAGCGACAAAACAAATCGTTTGCTTCTTTCTTTTGGGCATTTAGAATTTCCAACATTCCTTTGTCTTCAATTCCATGTAGTTCTAAATCCCAATAAGTTAGTTTTTTAAATACTTCTTTCCATTCCTCCGTATTCAGTCTTCCATTCAATTGCATTCCCAATTGACGAAACTCTTGTTGGTAATTAGAATTTGATTTTTGTGAAACCAATTTTCCTTGATCTAAATTTTTCTTTAGACACAATAACAATTGATTCGGATTTACGGGTTTGATCAAGTAATCGGCAATTTTACTTCCAATAGCTTCCTCCATAATGGATTCTTCTTCACTTTTTGTGATCATAACCACAGGAAGATGAGGTTTTATTTCTTTAATTCGTGAAAGTGCCTCTAAACCAGAAATTCCGGGCATATTCTCATCAAGAAAAACGATATCATAAGTTGATTCACTTACCATTTCAACAGCATCAGAGCCATTATTAATTAAATCAACTGAATAACCTTTGGTTTCTAAAAAGAGTACATGGGGTTTCAAAAACTCCATTTCATCGTCAGCCCATAAAACACGTATTGCCATAAATTTCAGTTTTAAATTCCGTCTAAAAAGTCTCAACTCTTCGTTATTCAAAAAATTCACACTTCCTCATTAACCACCTGTTAACTGTGGAGTGAAATTTTCAGAATGCCTCAATTTGAGACTTTTTATACGTTCATTGTTTTTAACAATAGATTTATTCAATTTAGAATAAATGCATTGAAAGGTGAACGAAAGAAAAATTGATTAATTGCTCGAAATAAAAGTTTTAGTCTTTTTTGTGAAATGTCACCTTTTGCTTGATACAATTTTCTTGTAAATCTTAATGGTGCTGACCGTGTGCACCATGTGAATGTCCATGAGAAATTTCTTCAGCAGATGCTTCACGAACTAATTCAATTGTTCCTTCGAAATGCAAAGCAACTCCAGCTAGTGGATGATTGAAATCCATTTTCACATAAACGGGAGTCATTTCTAATACTTTCCCCATCATACGATTCCCTTCGTTATCTGACATAGGAACATGCGCACCAACAAAAATAAATTCCGAGTCAATTTTCCCATCTTCACCATGAAAAATTTCATTTGGAATCTCAGCAACATGATTTGGATCTGATTCACCATAAGCTTGGTCAACAGGAATATCTATTGAAAAGTTCTCACCAGCTCCTAAGCCAAAAACACTTTCTTCAAAAAGTGGTAAAATGCGTTCAACTCCGTAAAGGAATTCTAATGGTTGCTCAGGAGTTGTTTGTTCGATTTGCTCTCCAGAGTTTAAATTGCTTAGTTTATAGTGTAGCGTTACCACTGTGTTGATGCCTACTTTCATATGTATTAATTAATTTGATTTAAGAGAAAGATAGAATGATAATTTAGTCACAAATAGTTCCTTTGTGCTCAGTATGTTCGTATAGTTTTTCTAATTCTTCTAATTGTTTCAATAATTCAGCAGATGGTTTTGCATTTGTTAGATTACTTAAGTTCGGTTGTCCAGCATCTACCCAAGCAGTGTACCAAATAGCTCCAACTGCAATAATTGCTTCACGCATTCTACGTTCAACCATTCCATTCATGCGATTTTGATATTCATCACAGAATTCTTTGGAATATGTTTGAATCAATGTTTGTCCGCGTTGTTCGTAGGTGTATTTTTTGTCACTTGGAAATTCAGCGGTAAGTTCCTTTTCAATTCTTAAAACAGAGTCAACTGAACGGTGTGAACTTTCAACTGCATTCCAAGCAAATTCATTGATGTTTTTGATGTAAAAAGATTTTCCAACAAAATAATCGTAATCTTCTGCGTTAATTTCAACGATTCTACTTTCCCAAAGTCCGTGAATTCCGCGTTGACCTGTAAGTTGACCGTTATAATTTTCAGTAGTATGTAATGGTACATGTGCATCACCGACATAATGTCCAATTTCTGCTGAATATTGTAAGATTAAGTCTAGATTTTTTGCTTCAAAAGCTTTTTGTAAACGGATTTTCATCAATCCAATATGCCAAGGAACGATTCCATAGGCTTGTAAAGTATCTTCCGTGAATTTTTTTACAGCTTCATCCCAACGTTTTGGCACAAAATCAAAGGGGTCAAGCGAATCATTTTGGTAATGATCGATATCGATATAATGTCTTTGAGCTTCACCTTCAACAGCATATCTTCGCTTGTCAGGATCAACTGCATGTTCTGTGATAAATTCAATGTTTTCTTTGTACAGTCCCAACATTTCAGGGGGAAGTGTGAAAACTGCAATTCGATTAATGCGTTTGTGTCCAAAAAACCCCCAAAGTGCAGGAGGATAATTAGTGGAAACAGGGAGTGGTTTCGCTGATATTAAATCTACAAATAAGAAAGTTAAAACAAAAAATATGTACTTAAGCTTGATCAATTTCCACTAGTTTACCGTTTTTCAAAATTGGAATTACGTTTGTTTGATTTGGTGTCAAACAGTATTTAATATCTTCATTTAAATTTAAGTTTTTTAATCGTCTTCTATGTGAACTCGATTTTAAATAACCTAAATAATTGTCTTTTGCAGATAAATATAAGTATTTTGAAGCAATTGATGAATCTTCAACGGAAGTAAAATTTCCAGTATTGATGAGGTGATCACAAATTGCACCTGCACAGATTGTATCTTCGAGATTGAATTTATCTTGCCAACCAGAGCACAAACAAAGAATATTTTTGTCTTGTTTTTCAAGCCAATTATTTAAATAATCTAGGTTTAAGAAAGAACCAACAACAACGATTTCTGCATCTTTTGCGACATGAAGAGATTTAGTTCCATTTGTAGTTGTTAAAACGACATCTTTTCCACGAAACTCTTCTTTCATGTAACTAAAAGGAGAATTTCCAAAGTCAAATCCTTCAACAATTTGTCCTTTTCTTTCAGCTCCAGCTAAATATCCTTGTTTTTTATATTCTAGTGCTTCTTCAACTGTTGGCACAGGAATAATCGATTTTATTCCATTGTCAAAAGCTGCACAAATTGCAGAAGTTGCACGTAAAACATCAATTACAACAACGATTTCAAATTCATCTTTGTAGTATTCATATTCTCCTGGTGTGAAACAAACTTCAACGCGTTTTCTGATATCCATGTTGCAAAGTTAATGATTCGAAATTAGAAATTGTTCATTTTAGAAATCAACTCTTCATTTCAAATAAATTATTGCTCGTGTTTCAATTGAGTAGGCTTGAATAATTTTGCATCAGCAATGAAAGTACCAAAAGGAATCAATGAAGATGCATAAGCAAAAAGTTGATTTTTTATGGACCATTTTGCTTCTCTAGCAGCATAGAATGCGATAAAGATAAATGCAATGAACAGAAAACCGTGTCCCATTCCAACTATTTTATTAGGCATTTCTATCTTGTAATAATACTTTAAAGGCATGGTAACAATGAAACTCAAAAAAGAAATCCCTTCTAAAAGTCCAATTATTCTTAATATTCCAAATACTGATTTAAAATTCATTTTTAAAATTATTTTGCGTGTTAACTATGTTATTGTTTAATGTATACTTTTCCGTCGATTTTCATTTTCCAAGTACCATTTTCTTGGTAAGGTTCTTCATTGATTGCTAAAGTAACAGGTGTTTGAGCTTCAATACGCATCAACGATTTGTTGCGATTTACAACAGCTTTTCCTTCAACTTCATTTAAACAGACACACAATTCTGTTGCGCAGGTATCTCTACAATCTCTTGCATAAACAGCTTGATCTCCTGTGAAAGTCAATGAATTAGAAACATATACACTGAAAATAGGATCAATGGTTGCTTCACTGTACCATTTTCCAATAAAATTTGGATTGTATTCTTCGACAGTTTTATTACAAGAAATTAAAATTAATAATCCAAGTAAAATGAATGTTATGTTTTTTTTCATGGGACAAGTTTAGCTTGTAATTCAAATAATTCATCACGCAATTTAGCTGCAAAAATAAAGTCTAAATCTTTTGCAGCTTTTTCCATTGCTTTTTTCTTTTCTTTAATTGCACTTTCAAGTGCTTCTTTTGATAAATAAGCTTTCATTTCTGGTTCTGCAACCATCAATTCATTTTCAGAATAGGCATATTGTTCTTTTTCGTAGCGGTGATTTGCATCTCCATCCGCGACTTTCGTACTTTTTAAAATTGTTTCCATCGACTTTTTTAGTGCAGTTGGAACCAATCCATTTGCTTCGTTGTATGCAATTTGAAGGGCTCTTCTTCGATCTGTTTCCTCGATAGTTTTCTTCATGGAATCCGTCATCTTGTCGGCATACATGATTACCTTTCCATTGACATTTCTTGCTGCACGTCCGACAGTTTGAACTAAAGAACGAACATTTCTCAAAAAGCCTTCCTTATCTGCGTCAATAATTGCAACCAAAGATACTTCGGGTAAATCCAGACCTTCACGCAAGAGATTCACACCGATTAACACATCGAAAACACCTAGACGCAATTGACGAAGAATTTCAACACGCTCAATTGTATCCACATCCGAATGGATGTAACGACAAGCAATACCTAATTTATCTAAGTATTTCTGAAGTTCTTCTGCCATTCTTTTGGTAAGCGTAGTAACTAACGTACGTTCTTTCAATTCAATTCTTTGTTGAATTTCTTCAATTAAGTCATCAATTTGATTCAAACTTGGTCGCACTTCAATAACTGGATCCAAAAGTCCTGTTGGACGAATTAACTGCTCAACGATTAACCCTTCAGATAATTCCAACTCATAATCAGCAGGTGTAGCAGAAACAAATACAATTTGATGCAATAATTCCATGAATTCTTCGAATTTCAAAGGACGGTTATCCATTGCAGCTTGAATACGGAATCCATATTCAACCAAATTTATTTTTCGTGCACGGTCACCACCATACATTGCTTTAATTTGTGGCATTGTCACATGACTTTCATCCACAATCATCAAAAAGTCATCTGGGAAATAATCCAATAAACAGAAAGGTCTTGAACCAGGTTCACGTTGGTCGAAATAACGTGAATAGTTTTCAATTCCAGAACAATAGCCTAATTCACGCATCATTTCCATGTCGAAAGTGGTACGTTCTTCTAAGCGTTTTGCTTCGAGAATTTTATTTTGTTTTTTAAAGTTCTCAACTTGAACAACCATGTCTTCGCCAATTTTATCAATTGCTTGACGTGTGTTTTCAGGTGAAGAGACGAAGATATTTGCTGGATAAATATTTATTTCAGAAAAAGATTCAATTTCTTTGCTTGTTTCTGGGTCAATTGTTCGAATGGCTTCGATTTCATCTCCCCAAAATTCGATTCGAAGTGCATAATCCGAGTAAGCTAAGAAAATATCAACTGTATCGCCTTTTACGCGAAAATTTCCTCTTTTGAATTCAGTTTCTGTACGTGAATACAAATTTTCAACAAGTCGAAGCAAGAATTTATTTCGTGAAATCGTTTCACCAGTAGTAATTGAAATTATAGACTTAGAAAATTCATTTGGATTTCCAATACCATAAATACAAGAAACAGATGCAACTACAATTACATCTTTTCGACCAGAAAGTAGGGCCGAAGTAGCAGAAAGACGCAATTTTTCAATTTCATCGTTAATTGCTAAGTCTTTTTCAATGTAAGTATCTGTAGTTGGTAAGTATGCTTCTGGTTGATAATAATCGTAGTAACTTACAAAATATTCAACTGAATTATTGGGGAAAAACTGTTTGAATTCACCGTATAACTGAGCTGCGAGAGTTTTGTTGTGTGAAAGAATTAGTGTTGGTCTTCCAACTTGTTGAATCACATTTGCCATGGTGAAGGTTTTTCCAGAACCAGTTACACCCAAAAGTGTTTGTGCAAATTGATTGCTGTTGATTCCTTCTACAAGCTCTTGAATTGCAGTCGGTTGGTCGCCAGTTGGTTGAAATTCAGAAACAAGTTGAAAGTCCATATCTCAAAAGTAGTACAAAAGAACTAGAAATAAAATAGAAAAATGAATCAAAAAATTCTTTTAAGCTGATGAATCAGTTAATCTTATCCGTAACTTTACGTCAAATTTTAAAAATGACTCCAGACCAAATAACATATACAGTATTCGGAATTGTTCTCGTACTTGCTTTAGTTTTAGATTTAGGTTTTTTAAGTAAGAAAAGCGAGATTATTTCGATGAAAAAAGCGTTAAAGCAAACTGTTTTTTGGGTTTCATTAGCAGTTGCTTTTTTCGTTTTTGTTTGGTTTGAGGAAGGATCTAAAACAGCTGTAGATTATCTATCGGCATATTTGATGGAATGGAGTTTAAGTATTGATAATATTTTCGTCTTCATACTTATTTTCTCAGCCTTTTCAGTGAAAGAGAACAATTATGGGCGTATTTTATTGATAGGAATCATTTTTGCCATTGTTTTAAGGATACTTTTCATCACACTTGGAATCGAATTAGTTGAGCGTTTTGAATGGATATTATTGATTTTTGGAGGTTTCTTATTGTTTACCGGAATCAAAATGTTTTCAACTGATCACGATGAAGAAGTGGATCCGAAAGATAATAAAGTATATAAATTATTGAAACGATTTATCCCATTAACAGATCAATACAACGGTCAAAATTTTACTTTAATAAAAGATGGAAAGAAGTTTTATACGCCATTATTTGTTGTTGTAGTCTTAGTTGCTACAACTGATGTTGTTTTTGCATTAGACAGTATTCCAGCAGTTATGGGAATAAGTCAAGATAAATTAGTGATTTATACGAGTAATATTTTCGCAGTACTAGGACTTCGTTCGTTGTTCTTTTTATTACGTGGAGCAGTAAGTAAATTTGATTATTTGCCAAAAGGAATAGCAGTTGTTTTGGTCTTTATTGGGGTAAAAATGCTTTTACCGTTATTGACATATATTCCTGCATTAAAAGACACTAAATTTCATATTCCATCTTGGATTTCTTTGTTGGTAATTGTATTTTGTTTAGCTAGTTCTATTGTTTACAGTATTTATAATAAGAAACCAGGTTCTTTAGAGGATTTAGATACTCCGAAAGATTTAGAAGATTAA
>JBKDZA010000312.1:0-18364 GCA_046308455.1 Fluviicola sp. | reverse complement strand
GGTAAATCTTCGTATTTGAAATGAATATTGATATTTCTCTTTACTTCTTGTTCAATGATTTTAGCATTTTCAAGTGCATCTTTTGCAGCAGTTCGATAAGCATTTATCAAACCACCAACTCCAAGATTTGTTCCACCATAGTATCTAACAATTGCAATTAAAACATTTGTTAAATCAAAACTTTGAATTTGACCAAGAATAGGAGGACCAGCCGAATTTGAAGGCTCTCCATCGTCTGTAGAACGGTAATTCAATTTCTTGTAACCCAATCGAAACGCCGAACACACATGAACAGCTTGTGGATTCTTCTTTCTCAATAAAGCAATATGTTCTTTAATTTCTTCTTCAGATTTTACAGGAATTGCATGTGCAAAAAACTTTGAGCCCTTTTCTCGATACTCGCCTAAAGAAGATTCTGAAATTGTTCGATAAGAAGTAATATCCACGAAAAACTATAATTTATCCGTTTTTCTTATCGTTGTTTTCGCCCAATTTTTTCCCTAAGAAAGTTCCTTGCATGATTTGATCTTGGAAATCTTTCATTCCACCAGGTGAATGAGGAATTAAAATTGAAGATGAATTAGAATGCATTCCGATGTCTTTAATTGTATCAAAATATTGTGTCATTAATACAAATTGCATCACTTCTTCATGTGTTACTGTTTGTAAAGAACTTTGGAAATCTTGAACAGATTCTTTAAAACCTCTAACAATTTCTAAACGTTGTTGCGCAATACCTTCACCAGAAAGGCGTTTTGCTTCAGCTTCAGCTTCTGCTTCTTTAATAATTCTGATTTTTTTACCTTCCGCTTCTTGCAAAGCTGCTTCTTTTTCGCGTTTTGCAGCGTTGATTCGGTTCATCGATTCTTTCACTTTGTGGTCAGGATCAATATCCGTAATCAAAGCTTTGATGATTGTATAACCATAAATCTGCATTGATTCAGAAATATTTTCTTGAACTGCAAGGGCAATATCTTCTTTTTTAGCAAATACATCATCCAATTCTAATTTAGGAACCTCAGAACGCACATCATCAAAGATGTATGCTGAAATTTGATTATGAGGATTGTCTAATGAATAATATGCATCTTTTACTTTCTCGCGTCCAATTTGATATTGAACTGATACTTGAAGATTTACGAAAACATCATCAAAAGATTTAGTTTCAACTGTTACATCAATTTGTTGTACACGTAAATTAACTTTAGCTCTTCGTTGATCTATAAAAGGAATCAACATTCCTAAACCAGAATGTTTAACATCGTGAAACTTTCCAAGACGTTCAATAATTACAGCTGTTTTCTCTTGAACAATGATAAATGATTTAAACAAAATCAATAATCCCAAAAATAAAGGAATTATTATTGGTAAATAAGGTATTAATTTTTCCATGACATATTTTTATAAAAAAATGAATTTAAATAAAAATCCCGAAGTAACTTCTTCGGGACTAATAACTTTATTGAATTGTTAATTTCTTTTCTAAATCTTCCAAATAAACTCTAAACTGTTTATCTGTTTCAGAAAGGTTCATCACCGTTCTACAAGCGTGTAAAACTGTAGCGTGATCTTTTCCTCCACAATGAGCACCAATACTTGCTAAAGACGATTTTGTCATCTTCTTAGCAAAGAACATGGAGATTTGTCTTGCTTGAACAACTTCACGCTTACGTGTTTTCGATTTCAACATTTCCATTGGAAGTGCGAAGTAATCACACACCACTTTTTGGATATAATCAATAGAAACTTCACGAGCAGTGTTTTTCACGAATTTATCGATCATTTGTTTCGCTAATTCTAAGCTCATCGTTTTCTTGTTCAATGATGCTTGGAATAGGAGTGAGGTAACCGCACCTTCCATTTCACGAATGTTTGTATTGATGCTGTAAGCTAAATATTCAATCACATCACGAGGTAATTCGATTCCGTTTCCGTAAATCTTTTTCTCTAAGATTGCAATACGCGTTTCTAAATCTGGAATTGCTAAATCTGCAGACAATCCCCATTTGAAACGAGAAAGTAAACGTTGATCCATTCCTTGTAATTCAACTGGAGCTTTATCTGATGTTAAGATAATTTGCTTTCCATTTTGGTGTAAATGGTTGAAAATATGGAAGAATACATCTTGGATTTTCTCTTTTTGTGCGAAGAAATGTACATCATCAACGATTAAAACGTCGATCATTTGATAGAAATGAATGAAATCATTCGTATTTCCATTTTTAATCGCATCGATAAATTGGTGAGCAAATTTCTCTGAACCAACATATAAAACTGTTTTATCAGGATGTTGATTTTTTACTTCAATTCCAATTGCATGCGCTAAATGTGTTTTTCCTAAACCACATCCTCCGTACAATAACAATGGATTGAAAGCAGTTCCACCTGGTTTATTTGCAACAGCATATCCAGCAGAACGAGCTAAACGGTTACAATCACCTTCGATAAAATTTTCGAAAGACCAAGATGGATTCAAGTTTGAATCGATATTTAATTTCTTTAAACCAGGAATCACAAATGGATTACGAATTGGAGATTCTGTATTTAAAGGCATATTAACAGGATCATTTTTCACAATCTTGTTATTGTTTGCAGGAAGTTTAACCGTGTATGGACTAGCATTACTAGAAGAATTCTCCATAACAATACTGTATTCCAACATTCCTTCAAGTCCAATTTCTTTCTTGATTACTTTTTTCAACAATCCAATGTAATGTTCTTCCAACCACTCATAGAAAAAGTGTGATGGAACTTGAATTGTTAATGTGTTGTTCTCAAGTTTTACAGGAATAATCGGTTCGAACCACGTTTTGAAAGAAACAGCAGACAAATTATCTTTAATCACCTCCAGACAGGCACTCCATACTTTATTATGGTTCGAGCTCATAATTTTATTCTTGTTTAGTATTGTTAATAATTTTTTTAGCTTTGTAAAAGCTTCGAAATACAGTAGTTAATATCTCGGTTTTTTGCTAGGACAAATTTTGACAAAAAAAAGTGTAAAAAAAAGTCGTTTTGCTATTGATTATTTAAAATGTTTTACTTGTTGTTTAAGTGTTACTTCAATGTAAGCAAAATATTAAGGATTAAATGACTTGATTTACACATGAATAGTAGTATTTTAAGGTTTAAATTAAAAAAAGCTTAGATAAATAAACTTTTCTCTTTTTTAAAAATTTAACATAATTCAATTGTTAATAGCGCATTTTACCACATCTAAAAATTAATTTTATCTTCGTTGTATGAATTTTAACTTTTCTGCAAAAATTTCACTACGTGTTCGCTATGGTGAAACCGATCAAATGGGATACTGCTATTATGGAAACTATGCTTCTTTTTTTGAAGTCGGTCGTGTGGAAGCTTTAAGAGAATTAGGTTTGTCTTATAAAGAAATGGAAGACCAAGGAATTATGCTTCCTGTGAGTCATTTTGAAGTGGATTATCTTTCACCAACTTTTTACGATGATTTATTGACGGTTGAAACTAAAATTGTCAGTTTACAAGGTGCACGTCTATTTTTTGAGTACAACTTATTCAATGAAAAAGGAAAATTGTGCTCCGTTGGAAAAACAACTTTAGTTTTTGTTTCAAAAGAATCGATGCGCCCAATGTCGGCTCCAAAAGATTTTTTAGATTTAATGAATAAATTTTTGGTGAATGAATAAGCGATTTACATTTAATAATTTCTCAAATGATTGGATTGAATCGAATTTTACTAGTAGAAATGGAGAGACAAAACTTGGACAAGAGATTAGTATCAATGATTCAAGTCGAAAGTTTCAAATTCTTGGTGTTAAAGAATCTGTTGGTCCACAATTAAATTTAGGTAGACCCGGAGCTGAAAATGCATTTGATTGTTTTGTTGGTCGATTTTTAAATATGCAATCCAATCGTTTTCTAACTGGAAATGACATCAATTTTTCAGGTGTAATCACCGTTAATCCTTCCTCTGAATTGTATTCATCTGATTGGATCAATGAATTAGATCAATTAATAATTAACTGGGCAACAACTGTTTATCAAGCTAATTGTATTCCAATTGTAATTGGAGGTGGACACAACAACGCTTATCCATTGATTTCAGCTTACAAAAAAACGTTCAGTAAACCGATTTCAGTAGTGAATTTAGATCCGCATGCAGATTTTAGAGCTTTGGAAGGTCGACATTCTGGAAATCCATTTTCATATGCCGCAAAAGAAGGTTCATTAAACAAATATGCGCTTCTTGGTTTGAGTGAATCTTACAACAACGAACATATTTTAAAAGAACTAGACACTTTCAACGCTAATTATTGCTTTTTTGAGGAATGGCTGGATGATTCAAACGCATTTGAAAAAGATTTAAATGAAACTTTTGAATTCATTTCTTTAAGTGAATTTGGAATTGAGTTGGACTTAGATTCAATTGCATTTATGCCAACTAGTGCCTTTTCTCCAAGTGGAATTTCTGTAGATGAAGCTAGAATGTATATCCGAAAATTTGCTTCTTCAAATAATGTTCAATATTTACATTTACCAGAAGGAGCACCTCAAACTGAAGTAGAAAAAGCAATTGTAGGAAAATCTTTAGCCTTTTTTGTTAGTGATTTTATAAAAAAAAGAAAATAATATAGTAAAAATACAACCTCTGATTTTGAATTTCATCATCATTAAAATATAGATTTTAAACATGAAACGCTTGCACATTTTTCGTCAGTTTTTACCTTTGGTGCTCGTGTTTCATCAAATCAAACACAATGTAATAGCCCTTTTGTATTGGGCATTTCTATTTGCTGTAATTACAGATTCTGTTGGAACTACTTTTGGATTGTCCTATTTATTTCTTTCGCCTGAATTTTCTGGAAGTGTTTCTTGGCTTTCTTTTGCTTCAATAGGTTTTGCTTTTGGAGGATTTACAATGGCTTTTCATTCGTATTCTTATTATAAAATTGCACCAAGATTTCCATTTTTAACAGTTTTATCCAAACCATTTGTGCGTTTTTGCATGAATAACAGCTTAATTCCTTTCGCATTTGTTATTGTTTATTGTTATAAATTGATCGTTTTTCAATTGAATGAAGAGTTGTCTTCAAAAACGGACATATTTATTTTTCTATCAGGTTTCTTTTTAGGCTTTTCTATTTTTTTATTCTTTGCATTTGCTTATTTCTTTCCAATGAACAAAAATGTAAAAGACATTTTAAGAAAGAAAAGTCCTGAAGTTTTAGAGAAAATTCAACGTATCAAACGATTCAAAGCTTTTTCGAAAGGAAAAAAATACGAATACATTTATTTTTCAAAATATTTCTTTCCAAAGTATTCTCGTCCAATTAATCACTACACAGAAGAAATGTTGAGTGCCGTTTTCTTACAAAACCGACTTTCAACTTCCATTTTTGAATTAATGACTATCGCATCATTTATTGTTTTTGGTTGGTTAGGCTTGAGAAATGACATTTTCGTTCCTGCTGGAACAAGTATTCTATTGCTTTTGACAATATTGTTACTCTTATTCAGTATGTTGTATTCTTGGTTGAAAAACTTTACATACCTCGTGATTATTTCATGTGTAATACTATTTTCAATTATTTCATCGAATTATAATGCATTTCGTTTTGAAAACAAATTACCAGGAATTGATTACACATCTAAAAAAGAATATTCGATTCAACGAATTGATAAATTAGCAAATGATGACGCTAAATTCCAGAAAGATTCCTTAAAATACATCACTCTTTTGTCGAATTGGAAGAAACAAACAGGAAAGAAAAAACCCTATTTGATTGTTTTAAATGCTTCTGGAGGTGGATCTAGAAGCGCAGCTTGGACTTTTGAAGTAATGTATCAATTGGATTCAATTTCAGAAGGTGAATTTTCTAAACAATGTCAATTTATTGCTGGTGCATCAGGTGGAATGTTGGGAGCAGCATTTTATCGTTCAATTCATTTAAGACAAAATGATTCTGATTTGGAAGAAAAAGCTCGTAAATCGATTAAAAATGATTTATTGAATGATTTATCTTTTGTCGCTTCTACAAATGACTTATTCTTCAGGTATTCAGTCAATCACAATGGCGGAAAGGTAAAATTAAACCGTTCCATCGCATTCGAAAACAATTTGAATCGAAATACTTTTAATTTATTAAATGTTCCATTGAAGAATAGACGTAAATATGAATTTTCAGGTAAAGCACCTGTCATTGTTTACACCCCAACGATTTTAAACGATGGTCGACAATTGGTTTTTTCTTCGCAGTCCTTGTCATTCCTTGGAAAACAAGAGCCAATTAATGGAATGGAGAGTTCCTATCAAACTGTTGTTGCAAGTGAAATATTAGGTGATGATTTTGTGAATAATTTAAGTGAAACAAGTGTTTTAAGAATGAATGCTACTTTCCCTTTTGTTTTGCCAATGACAACGCTTCCAACAAATCCATCGATTGAACTATCAGATGCTGGAGTACGTGATAATTTTGGTGGTGTGATTACGTGTAAATTCCTTAACTTTTTCAGAAAATGGATTGAAAAAGAAACAGCAGGTGTAATTATTGTACAAGCTAGAGATTCCAAGAAAATAATGGGGGATAATAAGTTGCGTTTCATGAACTTTTCCAATCGTTTAACAGCTCCAATTGATAGTTGGTTTTCCAATTTCCCAAGAACACATGATTACGAGCAGGATCAATTACTTTATTTGACTTTGGAACAATTAAAAGTGAAAACTACAGTTTTGACATACAATCTAAGAACAGCCTCAAAAGATCGCGTTTCTTTATCTTGGCATTTGACCAAAAGAGAGAAACAATTCGTTGAAAATGCAATGAATCAATTTGACAATAATAAAAATAGATTCAAATTGAAACGACTTCTTTCAGACAGAAACTAATTTCGTTCATTTCTAGACGGATTTTCACTAATTTTGTCTATGCACATTTCCAAAATAAACATTGTCAATTTTCGCAATCATATTGAAGCTGAATTCGCTTTGAAAAATGGCGTGAATTGCTTTATTGGAAACAATGGTTCTGGAAAAACCAATGTCCTCGATGCTGTTTATTACTTAAGTATGTGTCGTTCGTATTTGAATTCAATCGACAAGCAAAACATCCGTTTTAATGAACAATTCTTTGTGCTCCAAGCAGATTGGTGGAAGGAAGACACATGTCACAATATTTATTGTGGAGTGAAATTAGGTGGTAAAAAAATCTTTAAACGCAATAAAAAAGAATACGAGCGCTTAGCTGATCACATTGGACATTTCCCAGTTGTGATGATTTCTCCATACGATGCGGATTTAATTTCTGAAGGAAGTGATGTAAGAAGAAAATGGCTCGATGGAATCGTTGCGCAGTTTGACCGACCGTTTTTAGACGATTTACAACGTTATAATAAAGTGTTGGATCAACGAAACGCATTACTCAAACACCAATATGAAAACGGACTTTTTGACCGTGAATCGCTTGAAATTTGGGATGCACAACTGATTTTATACGGAAATTCAATTTACGGAAAACGAAAAGCTTTTATTGAAAATTTCATTCCGATTTTTCAAAAATATTACACCTTCATTTCTCAAGGAAAAGAAGCTGTTTCTTTAAATTATGAATCGCAATTACATACTGTTCCCTTTTTTGATTTATTACAACAAGCTTTACCAAGAGATTCACGTGTTCAATACACAACAGTTGGAACTCATAAAGACGATTTCGCATTTTTAATCAATGAAATGCCGATCAAAAAATACGGTTCACAAGGTCAGCAAAAATCATTTTTAATTGCTTTGCGCTTGGCACAATTTGAATGTTTGAAAGAGTTTTTAGGCGTCACTCCGATTTTATTGTTGGACGATATCTTTGATAAGTTGGATAATCAGCGTGTTGCACAATTGATGGATTTAGTATCAAGAAATACATTTGAGCAAGTGTTAGTGACGGATACAGATGAAAAAAGGGTTCGAACTATTTTTGAAACGATTTCAGTTGAACCAAATCTCTTACTTTTTGAAACGATAGAATATGAGTGATTTTAAAGATAAATTCAATGAGAGCAGACGTACAAGCAAGCCACAAACGTTTGAAGATGTGATCAATAAACTCATGCGTGCATACAGCTTAGATAAAAAACTGAGCGAATACGATGTCTTATCGAAATGGGAGGATATGGTCGGAAAAGGCGTTTCTTTAAGAACTACAAGTCTTAAAATTAAAGACCGTATTTTATACGTGGAATTGAATTCTTCAGCCGTTCGAAATGAATTACAGCACGCAAAATCTTTGATAATCATGCGTGTAAATCAAGAAGCTGGAAAAGAATTAATCACAGATATTTATTTTTCGTAGAAACTTCGATTGTTAATTTATCACGATTCTCTTTATTTAGGCATTTTTAAATGCATATATTTGCCAAATTATTCATTGGATAAATCAAAATTTTATTCAAAAAACAGTTTACAATGTCTGTACACAAAAACGTAAAGCGAGTAACAACGCATACACTTCAAGAAATGAAGAATGCAGGAGAAAAAATCTCTATGCTAACGGGATATGACTTTTCAATGGCTCGAATCATTGATTCAGCTGGAATGGATATCATTTTAGTGGGTGATTCTGCGTCAAATGTAATGGCTGGACATGAAACAACTTTGCCAATTACATTAGATCAGATGATTTATCACGCTTCTTCAGTTGTACGTGCGGTTGAACGTGCTTTAATTGTGGTAGATATGCCTTTTGGATCTTATCAAGGGAATTCAAAAGAGGCACTTTCAAATGCGATTCGAATTATGAAAGAATCAGGTGGACATGCGGTAAAACTGGAAGGTGGACTTGAAATAATTGAATCAATCAAACGTATTTTAACTGCTGGAATTCCTGTAATGGGACATCTAGGATTAACACCACAATCCATTTATAAATTTGGAACATACACAGTTCGTGCAAAAGAAGATGCTGAAGCTCAACGATTAATCGAAGATGCAAAAGCATTAGAAGAAGCGGGTTGTTTTGCAATTGTTTTGGAAAAAATCCCTGCGAAATTAGCTGAACAAGTTGCTAAATCTGTTTCGATTCCAATTATTGGTATTGGCGCTGGAAGTGGAGTAGACGGTCAAGTGTTGGTTGTTCACGATATGCTTGGAATTAATAATGAATTTAGTCCGAGATTCTTGCGTAAATATGCAAATCTGTACGACCAAATGATCTCTGCATTTCAATCTTACATTCAAGATGTGAAAAAAGGTGATTTCCCAAATCAAAACGAACAATATTAGTGGAAACAATTCCATCAATTTCTGAGGATCTTGTTTTGTATTCGGATAATCATTTATTGATTGTCAATAAACCTGCGCGAATTGGAGTTCAGGGTGACAAATCAGGTGATGTTCCCTTGGTTGAAATGGTACGTGAATACATCCGTGTAAAATTTGAAAAACCAGGAAATGTTTTTTGTGGATTGATTCATCGTTTGGATAGACCTGTTAGTGGTGCGATTATATTTGCGCGAACAAGTAAAGCACTTGAACGAATGAACAAACAATTCGCAAATACACATCCTAAAAAAGTATATTGGGCAATTGTTGAGAATCCTCCGAAAGAAAAGGAAAAGTACTTAGTTGGACATTTGGAACGCAATGAAAAACAAAACAAATCCTATATTTTCGATAAAGCTAAAATAACTACAAAAGAAGCACGTTTGAGTTATAAACAAGTGGCGCAATCAGATAAATATACCTTGTTGGAAGTGGAATTAGAAACGGGACGACATCATCAAATCCGTGCGCAACTTGCATCAATAGGTTGTGTGATAAAAGGCGATTTAAAATACGGTGCAAAGCGCTCAAATCTAGATGGTTCGATTAGTTTACATGCACGATTCATTCAATTCGAACATCCTACTTCGAAAGAACCAATTGAAGTAACAGCTCCAGTTCCAAATGAATCATTGTGGAAGTGGTTTGAACAAAAAATGACAAAATGAAAGCACTAGTTTTAAGTTTACTTTTTTTCTGTTTCACAAATCAATTTTTGGCTGAAAATTCTCCAATTTATAAATCTGTGAATCTTGGTTTGGTTTTGAATCAAATAAACTGTCTTTCTCAAGATAATTCTGGGAAATTACTTTTGGGAACAGAAAACGGATTGTATGTATACAATGGACAAAAAACCATTCCGTTTCCATTTACTGGATTAGAAAACAAAGCAATAAAAACGATTATTAGAAATCAAAATAAATTGTTTATTGCTACAAATACTGGCGAAGTATGGACTTTTCACAATAAAAAACTAGTTCAACTTAAAAAAAGCAATCCTGATTTCTTAGCAATAAAAGAAGTGAATGAAACAGTTGTCGTTTTATATACAACTACTTTAGCTATTTACGACGTTAAAACTGGAAAATTTAGTGCAGAAGAAACGATTCCTTTTGCTGAAAAGACAAATCCAGCGGTTGATGTAGCTGCCTTTAATTCAAATTATTATATTCTGTTAAACTCCAATGAATTAATTGATTTTACTAATAAAGAATCGCGTACTATTCCTTTTTCAGTGAAGTTCTTAGCTGAAAGTAGTGATGGTTTATTACTTTTTCCAGAGTTTATTAATTTATCAGGTTTTGCAATTTATAAAGATGGTGTTTTCGCTTCGAAGACAATGAAAATGCCAAAACAGTTGAAACGAATTGACAAAATAGAGCGCATTAAAGGAACTTTATTTGCTTATTCAAAAATGGGCTTATTTAAGTTACATACAAAAACAAAAACAGCATTGAGATGGTTTGAATCTGAAAATATTCAAACAATTTACATCGATTCCAAGCAAAATAAATGGATGATTTCTCAAGCAAATCAATTATTAGTAGTCACTAAAACAAAACTTAAAAAATACAATTCAAGTAGTTATTTGAAATCAATTTCTCTCGATCAAACAACTGTTTTATTGATGAATGAGAATCATATTAGTCAATTAAATACTGCAACTGGAAAGATTACACCTAAATTAACTCGCAATTTTAAAGGTCAAACATTTAAACGAATTTCGCGATCTAATTACATTTTATTAGACGATGGGATTTACAATTGGAAAACTTCTGTTTTTTATCCATGGACAAAAAGTAGTTTTAAAGCAATAGGAATAGTTGAAAATAAATGGATTTTATCGGATCAATTTGGAATTAAAGAAATTGAAATAGAAGAGTTTAATGAAAAAATTGAAAAAGAAATTCAAAAAAAGGAATATCTCAGTACAGATTTACAATTTCAAGAAATAGAAACCGTAAATGAACACTTTTATGCTGTTAATGATGGTAAATTACTTTCATTTACTAAAAATAAGTGGGAAGAAATTCAAAATTTCGGAAAATCATTGGATGTTCAATTTTTATTGACGAATGGGGTAGAGTTATTGGTTGTTTCAACTTTAAATAAATTGTACACAATCAAAGATTTGGAAGTAATTAAAGAACGAAATCTAACCTTAGATGGTAAAATGATATTTGTTATAAATTCCAATTATTCACATTTCGGATTGGTTTTACAGACTCAAAACTCATTGATTCGATTAAAAAATAAAAGTGATAGCTTTGAAAAAATTGAGACAAATGGAATTATTCCTTTGGGATTCCATGATTTAGGACATTCAATTTTGTCCATTACAAAAGATGGGATGTATACATATAATTGGAAAATCGAAAAAACAGTATTTGGTTCATTTGAAATTGGTCGTCCTTATTTAATCAATAAAGAAGGAAACAAAGAATTTCAATTTTCTCAATTAAACGGAAGTATCATCATACCAGTTGATTATTTGGATTTGATAGGACATGAAGACCATGTATATCGTTATCGCATACGTTCACAAGATGCAAATGGTATGTGGAATTTGATTACAACTTCAATTTCAGAGTTGCGTTTTGATTATTTGTCGGCAGGGAAATATACGTTAGAAATTCAATTATTTGATCGTGTTTCAGGGGAATCATCGCAATCGAAAGAAATTAAGTTTAGTGTTTCAGGACCTTGGCTTAAACTGAGAGATGCATTGTGGTTTTTCTTTGGAATGGCTTTAACAATTTTCACCATTCGAATAATGAAGGCGCGAAGAAGAAGGAATGCTTAATTCAATTTTTGATAGATGTCTAGATATCTAGACATCTAAACTTTGAGACAAAAACTACTATATCCTACTAACTTTATCGTTTTAGTCAGGAATCCAATTTTATGAAAGATTCTGCTCATTTTTATTCAATTAAGTTTATTAGATTGCAACAAATTAAAACTTAAAAACATGAAAAAACTTTTACTTTCACTTGCTATCGCAGGTTCTAGTTTTGCTTCAATTGCACAATTAAGCACATTAACTGTTGGATCAACTGCTCCAAACTTTACTGTTACAGATTTACATGGTCATTCACATACTTTAAGTGAGTATTCAGGAAAATATGTAGTTGTTGACTTTTTTGCTTATTGGTGTGGACCATGTGCAGCAATAGCTCCAACGATTAACGATTTCTATAAAAAATATGGTTGTAATGCGTATGATGTTGTTGTTTTGGCAATAGAATATGAAGGAACAATTGCACAAACTCAAGCATTTGAAGATGCAAATGGTGGAGATGCAAACTTTCCAACTCCAACTGTAGCAGGACAAAATACTGGTGCAGCAGTTCACGCTGCATATTCTCCAGCAGCATTTCCAACTATCATTTTAATTGGACCTGATGGCTTGATTAAAAACACGGATATTTGGCCTATCAGTTCAGTTGCTACTTTAGAAACAGCTGTTACAAATGCAGGTGGTTCTTCAGCATTAGTTGTTCACAATTGTTCTTTAGCTTCTGTAGAAGAAGTTTCAGTATTAGAGTCTGCTACTATCTATCCGAATCCTTCTAACTTAAATGCTAGTATTTCTTTAAGTTCTTTGGTAAACGGAACAATGAATGCAGAAGTAATTGATGTTAATGGTAAAGTTATTTCTTCAGTATCACAAAATGTTACTGAAGGAGAAAATTCAATTTCTTTACATACAGAAGGAATTGAAAATGGAACTTACATTGTTAAAATTACTTTAAATGGTACAGAAAAACGTATTTCATTCGTGAAAATGTAATTTTCAATTAGTTGTTTTTTAATAAATGATAGAAGACTAGATATCTAGTCTTCTATTTTTTTTGTCTAAAATCGTAAATAAAAAGGCTATCAAAATTGATAGCCTTTTGTCTTGATAAAAAAAATTACAATCCAGTAATCTGAAAATCAGTTCTACGATTCTTTGCCTTGTTCTCTGCAGTTGTGTTTTCAACTTTCGGAGACGTTTCACCAAATCCTTTTGCTTCTAAACGCGATTCATCAATTCCCAAAGAAACTAAATAAGCTTTCACACCTTTAGCTCTACGGTCCGATAAATCCAAGTTTTTCGCATCGTCACCATCACTATCCGTATGTCCTTGAATCACAAATGTCATTGTTTCATGATCTTTCAAGTAACGAGAAAACTCTTTTAAAATGAATTTTGAGCGATCAGTCAATACGTCCGAATTGTATGCATACAAAATATCATTCAAGGTATATGCATCGCCAACTTTCAATTCTTTGACATCCAAGTTATTGTTATTGCGCTTTTCTTTTACAACGATTTCTTCTTTTGTAATCAACTTCGATTCGAAAGCAGCACCTTCTTTTTTAACTGACACAATGATATCTTGTGGCGTTTCAGTTTTCACAACAACGGCATATTTACCATCGTTTCCATTCACTTTTACTTTCTCAACTTTATCAGAATTCGCATACGCAACTTCAATCGTAGCATTTTCTACTGGAGCACCATTTGGTTCTTTCAATTCACCTTTTAAAATTGTAACAGCTTTTGGACGTGCTTCATCATACAATTCAAAACCATAAATATTCCAATTTCCTCCATATCGAGAAGAGAAGTAAGCCAATTTTCCATCAGTTGAAACAAATAAACCTAATTCATCCTCTTTGGAATTGATTGGATATCCAATATTTTTCGGTTCACCCCAAACACCATTTTCCTCACGCATGTAGAAAATATCTGTTCCTCCAACTCCTTTACGTTTGTCTGAACACGTTGAAACAAAGTACATTGTTTCGCTATCTTGGTGCAAGAAGGGACTTTTATCTTTTCCGTCTGTGTTGATTTCATCAAAAGAACGAGGAGTTCCCCAAGTTCCATCTTCATTGCGTTTTACTACAAAAACGTCATTATCACGTGTTTTTGGTCCATTTACTACGTAATACAAGGTTTGTCCATCGGCTGACATGGAAGGCTGACCTTCCCAAGCACTTGGAGAATTGATTTTTGCACCAAGATTTACTAATTCTGACCATTGATAATCGCGTGGATTTGGTCCGATTTTCTCGAAAGTTGTTGAATACAAATCACAATTCATGTAGGGTTGACCTTGGAATTCAGTTTTCTTACACGCACAAATAATCATTTCTTTGTTGTCGACAGAAACCGTTGCAGCACCATAACTTTGGAAATCTCCTTTATTGAATGGAGCGGGGAAGTCCGTTCCAGCGTCGAAAGCCAATGTTTCATCTGATCTTTTCGAATAGGTGTAAACTTCTGCAATTACATTTACAACACCACCATTGTCTATGTTTTTCTTACGCGTAAAAAAAATGAATAAATTATCGGGTGAAATCATCGGAAAATATTCATCTGTTTCAGAAGAACTCACATTTTTCACCAATTTTGGCGAGTAGGGCACTTATTTAGCTAAAAATTCTTGTTATTCTTTTGTGACTTTCAATAATTTTTTCACATCGGCAAGTTGTTTTGAATAATCAGCTCCATAGCGTGAGTTGTCCGTGTTTTTATACGTAAGGAATTTCCCAAACCATTCCAATGCGCGTTCTTTTTCTTCTTGTGTGAAATTGATTACACCTAATGAATAAAGAATATCCGAATGGTAATCGTCGCACAATTCGTAGGCTTTTTCCAAAAGAGATTCCGCTTTTTTGAAGTTCGCATCGCCCACAGCTGGATTTGGATTTGTCTCATAATTCTTCGAACCCAAGTCATACATATACATTCCGTATTCGAAATAGACACCTGCATTATCGGGTTGAGTTTTCAATGCTTCAGCAAAGTTTTTAGCTACATCTTGTTGATTTGCAGTTGATTTTGCGGCATCAATTAATTTTTGAGCTTTTTTATTGGGACTTTCACAATTGGGATCCAATTCTTGCGCAAGAGAAGTTCCTAAAATAGTAAAAGTAAAGAATGAAAGTAATGCGTAATTTTTTATCATAAATTAGTTCTCTTTTGAATTTCCGATTCGTTTAGGCAAATAATATGCCCAAAATCGTTAATAGTGTAAAAATCGGTAAAAGGTTACAATGAAAAATGAAGTTAAAACTCTTTTTTTCACAATAAATATGTGAATAAGGAATTAGTAATTTACTTTCTTAAATATACTTTATTTTTAATGACATTTATTTTTCAACATTTCTAAAGCAGGAGGACTCAATTCCCCTATCTCATTTGCCCTTTTCATATCTTTACAACCTTTTTCATTATCACCTTTTATGAAATATAATACTCCTCTAATTTCAAAATATTCACTTTCATTATCATTAATTAAAATGCACTCATTTATTTTATCGAATGATTCTTTAAAGTTTTTATTTAAAAGATAAATTTTTGCTAAATAAAAAATTGCTTTGTCATATTTTAGATCTATTTGAACACTTTTTATAAATGAAATTTCAGCATTAACATAATCTTTTAAATTCATTTGAATCAAACCAATATTAAAAAATGCTGCTTTATTTAAAGAATCAATTTTAATTACATTATTAAAATCATTTATTGCACTTGAAAACTCTAAAATTTTAAAATATGAGCTTCCTCTATTCATATATGAATCAATATCTAAAGGATTGTATTTTATAGATTTAGTAAAATCATTTATTGCTAATTTGAATTCACCTCGATCACGATAAATAATCCCTCTATTGTAATAAGAGCCAAAAAATGTACTGTCCTTTTGTATAGCTATATTAACAAAATAAAGTCCAGAATCTAAATTGCCTTTTTCAATTTGTTCATAAGCAAGCTTGTTTAATTCTATATAATTTTGAGAAAAAACATTAAAACTTGATAGATATAAAAAGAATGAAAAAAAGAAGTTTTTTATCAAATACATTTAAGTTATTTTTTGTGAGTTGTAAAACTATATGACAAACTAAAACACATTACAATTCGCTTGATGAGTGAAGGTTTGGAATCTGCCTTGTAAAAATCGTAGTTGTTAAAAATGTATTTTCGGTTGATTATGTTTTGTCTTAACAGCCTGAAATACGTAATTAATGTCGTTTTATTTGATATTGAACTATGCAAAACGGAATAATAGTTAGTCGTTTTTCTGGAATCAGTAATTTTCGAAAAAGCTTCTGCATTCGATGAAACGTACTTGTAGTAATTCATGCGCATTTTCGTGGAAGTACTTTCTGAATGTTGTCTGAAATATACGAAGGCCTGATTGATGTATTTGATTTTCCCCAGGTCTAACAGAATCAATGTCAGGATGTAATCAAAATATAACTCTTTTTTATCTTTCAGTTTCGACATCCGTTCTTTGATCGCAGGAATTTGATTGGAACGAATCAAAATGGTATGTCCCGCAACAATATTTCTCAAAGCCAACTCAATCGAAGAGGAGTAATAGGTTTTTATTTTTTCAGCGTCTCTTTTCGTTAAATAAATCGCCGAAGTGTCAATTTCATCGTATAAAAGAAAGGAATTCGAAAAATTCATCAACACGTTTTCGTCTTCTTGCATCAAATCAGACAATTGAACTTCGAGTTTATTTTCCACCCAAACATCGTCTTGATCCGCAAAAAACAAAAAGTCAGAAGTCACATAATCCAATCCGGAAAGGAAATTATTGAAGTAACCTAAGTTTTTTGGATTTTGATGCAACTCAATTCGTTTGTCCAACAGCATCATTTTCTGTATGATCTCAACTGTTCGATCTTTGGAGATATCGTCAACAATAATTAATCTAAAATCGGTATGCGTTTGGTCTAAAATTGATTGTATTTGTTGTTCGATATAAGCCTCACCATTATACGTACACATTAAAATATCAACGAAAATATCAACGACCATTCTTTCACTTTTACACCAACATTTTTTGTGTTGATTTTGATTTTATTTGGCAAAAGTACGGACTATTTAACCGCAAATTTGTTAATGCATTCGAGCTGTATGTGGGTTCGAGCTAGTTTATAAGGTTAATTAAAAGATTTACAGCTAGTTATACTTTTGTAAATAAATCAAAATCGGTGAAAATTCAAGAAATAAATTTTTGAATCTGTGTAATACTATTGCGAATTAAAGTTGTGTGATTTTAAGGTTTTTACAATTAGCATTTTAAATAAAAACCCGATCCTCAAAAAGAGAATCGGGATTTTTGTTTTCAAAGAAATCTATTTTTTACAATTTTCGAACAGCTTTGTATTCGACAGATGATTTGCCGTATTTAGACAAAACATAATTCCGAATCCGCAGACTTCTTTTGTCCAATTCTGAGTAGAGATCCATTCGAATTTTACGTGCATTTTGTAAATTCAGAGAAGTACTTGAAACCTGATTCGAAGTGTTGTTGAGCGCGTCGAGTAGTGCGTTTAGTCCTTCGATTGTGAGATTTGGATTAAAGGAACTGTAGTTTTCGAACTGTTCTAAATTCACAATAATCGATTTGAAATAGAGAATCAAGGAACCAAAGGAACGTTCAGAAATACTGGAATTAGACAATTGTGTAGGTGATTCGAGCGTTTTTGGAGCTTTGACCAATTTTGTACCCCGAATTTTTCTCAAGACATCAGAAATGATTTTCAATTCTTTCGAATCTTTCCCATAAATCGCAATAAGGGTAGGGCGTAACTGGCTCAAAATCGCTTTAAGGGAATCTGGATTTTCGGAAAACACTTTTTGTCGTTGTGCAACCGCCATAGTATAGAACTCTTTCGTACTGATTGCTTGCGTATTCGCTGCTTCAATTTGATTGATGAGTTCTTGAAAAGCAGTTGCTTGGTCTTCTGCTTTTGGTGGGTTGTAATCTACAAAACTAGCAATGTAGTTACTCAATTCTTTGCTTCTTTGCATACGTGCTCCAAAGCCTTGTTCTGATTTTGTTGACATAACATTTAATTTAGGATATTCAACTTCTAAGAACACCCTCGTGCTCTTTCCACAAGAACGTATACAATTGAAAAACAGTACATTTCTATTTGTTAAATAATTTTAAATATCACTTTTATTGTGTGTGCTGTAGACTTTTTTGCTTGTGTGGAACACTAGTGTGCTCGTGCACGAAATAATTGAGCTTCTGCAAAGGATATTGGAGCGTGTGCAAACTA
>JBKDZA010000311.1:0-2319 GCA_046308455.1 Fluviicola sp. | reverse complement strand
TTCAATAATTATATAATAATGACTAAACTTTTACTAATTCAATTTAGTAGCTTTGCTAAAGTTTAGTAAATCGATATAGAATGAAAATACTACTCACTCTTACACTACTTGTTCTTTTATCACCTCATTTTTTAATTGCTTGTAATGGAGGAACAGCTTCAGGCGCTTTAGCTCCAGCAGCTGCTTATCAAACGGTAAACACACAAAACGGAAGATATTATACTGTAAATGTGAACCAATGTAGCAGTTATGAATTTACATTTTGTGCAGGTGGATCTGTTTCAGGAATTGACTCTCAATTAACAATTTTAGATGCAACTGGAGTAACTGAAATCGTCACAACAGACGATGTATGTGGAGTAAATGCTGCAATAACATGGGTCGCAACATTTACTGGAACAATCAGAATTTTAATTTCACGTTTTTCATGCAACAATGATTTAGCGAGTAATGTTACTATGGCATACCGTATGACAGCAATTCCTTGTGGTCCATTTAGTTTAGCAGGAAATGCAACAAATCAAGTTATTGGAGGACAAAATTGCATTGAGTTGACCCCTGAATTAAATGCTCAAACTGTTTGTGCGTGGAATAATACTGTTTTAAATTTCAGTAATCCATTCAATTTATCGTTGAATTATTATTTTGGTAATAATATTAATGGAGCAGATGGAACGACATTCACATTCCAACCAAATCCTGCAGCATGTGGAACAGCAGGAGGTCAGTTAGGAGCAGGTGGAATTCCGAATTCGTTAATTATTGAATTTGATACGTATGACAACGACAATCCTGCTCATATCTTTGATCTTCCTCAAGATCACATTTCAGTTGAAATAGATGGAAATTTATTAGGTCCAGCAGCTCCATATTGTGGACCAACGCCTGCATTCGCATCTGGTGCAAACTTAGACGATGGAGTCACACATGCAATTACAATCAACTGGAATCCGGCAACATTCAATTTAACTATTTATGTTGACGGAAGTTTAAGACTGACGTGTAATGGAAACTTTGTGACTTCCGTATTTGGTGGTGATAACACTGTTTATTGGGGAGCGACTGCTGCTACTGGTGGATTGAATAACCAACAGTATTTTTGTCCTTCATCCGTTGCTTTACCAATTAAAATAAGTGATTTTCACACGGAATGCGATGGTAAAAACGAACAAATTTCTTGGATTTCTGAATCAGAAAACGAATTGCAAAAATACACATTGGAAAAGAGTTTTGATGGTCAAGTTTTCACACCAGTTTATGAAGTTCCAGTTTATGAAAACTCAACTAGTAAAAAAGTTTATTCTTTTGAAAACAAAGAGCAAACTGATAAACAAGTTTATTATCGCTTTTTTATGACGAATAAAAATGGAACAATTGAGTATACAGATATTATTGCTTCTAAAAATTGTTCTGTTTTAAATCAAGATTTATTTCATTCGTTTCAAAACACTGACAATTCACTTGATTTTAACTTTAACAAAGAAGATGTTTATTATCAACTCTATGATTTAACTGGAAAAGCAGTTTCTACGATTATTTATTCGAGTGAAAAAAATTCAACTTTTGATTCTAAAATTTCAAGTGGCATGTATTTAATTTATGTTTGGAATAACTTAAATACACAAAAAGAATGTCATTCAATTTATGTGAAATAAGTTACATTTTCATATTATAACGTTAAATCTCGATAGTTTATCGGGATTTTTTTTGTTTTAAAGTATTCAACGCAACTTTTACCATTTCACATTCGTTTTAAAAACATATCTTTAAGACATGAAAAAAATAACCTCTTTTGTTTTTGCTTGCTTCATTGCAAATTTTTCCATTTCACAAATAAATTATTCAAATACTTTATCTCCACAAGGTTTGGTTGAAAATGTTTTAGTTGGATCAGGAGTTACTGTTAGTAATTTCAGTTACAACAATGTTGTTGCTGATGCTCAAATTGTTCAACCGAATATGACTTCATTTACAGCTACAGGTTTTCCATTTACTTCAGGTGTTTTTATGGGTACAGCTAATGGTGGTGATGTATCTGGAGATCCTGATTTAATGATTTTAGCCAATAATCCAGTAACAAATGGAGCAATTTTAGAATTTGACTTTGTACCTTTTGGAGATACGATAAAATTTAGATACATCTTTGGATCAATTGAATATCCAGGCTATACTTGTTCTAGTTTCAATGATGCGTTTGGTTTTTTCATTTCTGGACCTGGCATCGCTGGTCCATTTTCAAATGCATCAATTAATATTGCTACTGTTCCCGGAACTAATATCCCTGTAAGTATCAACACTGTTAATTCTGGTGTTTCAAGT
>JBKDZA010000310.1:0-10289 GCA_046308455.1 Fluviicola sp. | reverse complement strand
AATTATCTATTTCTATTGAATTATTTTTGCTTTTCAAATAAAGTCTTATCAGAACATCAAGCTCTAGCTCCGAAGATAATCGATAAAGTCCCTTTAAATTTTGAATAAAGTCATTATCATCATCTTCAAAGTTTAAAAAATATTTATCTAACTCATTTTTAAAAAATATTTTATTTTTTTCAAATTTAAAATTGTGTGTCGAAGAATTATATTCAATTACAGTATCTTTTCTAATGAAACTACTAATTGAAAAATATTCTAATTTTTCGAAAAATAATTTTAAAGAAACTTCTTTGTTTTCATGATAAAAACTTGGCGATTTACAAATCGTATACAATTTCGCTAAAGTACTCTTACCGCTAGCTTGAGGGCCAATTAACACATTAACGTTTCTTAAGTCAAGAATTGCATCCTTGATAGGACCAAAATTTTCGACTCTTAAAATTGATTTCATTTAACAAAAATAATATTAATCTTCATGAATCCAGTTTCCTCTATCAGCTTGTGAAAACTGCCAAGGAGCACCATTATTTTCGATATTCGTCAACATTCCAGTTAATTCCGTTGGAATCTTAGATTCCTCCATCACTAAATAACGACGTAAATCAACAATAATACTTAATGGATCTATGTTAACTGGACATTCTTGCACACATGCGTTACATGAAGTACATGCCCAAACTTCTTCTTCTGTAATGTAATCTCCCAATAATGATTTTCCATCATTGAAATCTTTACCATGTTTACGGATATTATCGCCAACTTCAGTTAAACGATCTCTCGTATCCATCATAATTTTTCGCGGAGACAATTTTTTTCCAGTTAGATTGGCAGGACAAGCTGAAGTACAACGTCCACATTCTGTACATGTGTATGCGTCCATCAAATTTTTCCATGTCAAATCTGTCACGTCTTTTGCTCCAAATCGTTGAGGTTCTGCACTTCCTTCTGGTTGAGCTGCAAATGGATCAGCAGTTGGATCCATCATTAATTTCACCTCATTGGTAACAGATTCCATGTTTGTCAGCTTCCCTTTTTTCTCCAAATTTGAATAATATGTATTTGGGAAAGCCAATAAAATATGGAAATGTTTAGAGTAAGGTAAATAATTTAAAAATGCAACCACCATCACTAAGTGTCCCCACCATCCGATTCGTTCCATGTAAACTAAAGCTTCAGGAATTACATTCTCATGCCAAAATCCACCAATAAACTGCGAAATTGAAAAATTAAACCCAGCTCCATATTGAGAGTCGTAATATCCATGAGTTACATGCGAAAGTCCTTCTCTTGCTAGCGCATCATCAGCTCCATTCATCATCATAATGAAAGAGACCAATAAGATTTCCATTACAAGAATTGTATTCGCATCTCTTGTTGGGAAACCTTTCATTTCAGGTTTATGAAAACGCGTCAACTTTAAAATGTTTCTTCTAACCAAGAAAGCAATTGTTGCAACTAACGCTAAAACAGAAAGAATTTCAATGAAAGAAATCATAAACGTGTAAAAACCACCAAGTGCTTCAATAAAAACACGGTGACTTCCAGTAACTCCATCTACAATAATTTCAATCAATTCAATTTGCGTGATTACAAAAGCTGCATAAATTGCTAAATGTAAAAGAGCTGGAATTGGTCGAGAAAACATTTTCTTTTGACCAAGAGCAACCAATGCCATTGTTTTCCAGCGCTCTGATTTGTTATCAGAACGATTAATTTCACGTCCCAAACGAATATTAGAACGAATTTTTAGCATGTTCCATGTAAAAAAGGCAAAGCCTCCAAAAAACAGAACAATAAAAAAGATAATACTAAGCATAATTGTTTGTTAAATTACTCAGGAATTGTATCGATAACTTGACGAATTTTCTTTTCTTCATTCGGAGTGAAATTAGCTCCTTTAGTACGAGCACCAAGAACTGAGAAGTGAATATATCTCTCAGGATGTAACTCTAAATCTTTCAACAAATTTTGAAGGTCATTGTTCGTTTCAACCAATTCGTTGTATAATTTTTCGTCTTTCACCAATTTACCTAAAGTACCATGTCCATTGTTAATGTCTTCCAACATCACATTCAATTTCTTGATACTATTTTGTGCATCCATGATAACGGCTTTGTAATCAGCAGAAACTAAATCGTCTGTAATTTTCTTTGTATTACCAATAATTCCTTCAATTTTATCATTACTTGCTTTCAAATTCGCTGAAATACTTTCAACATTTGAAAAGATACGACCTAATTTCACTTTTTCAGTTGCCACTAAATCTTCCACTTGAATAGCCACATTTCCTAAACGAGAAATAGAATTTCTTAATTCTTTCATTGAACCTTCAATTTCTGTCGTAGCTGTTTCGTCCCAAAAACCTTGTAATGAAGTTACCGTTTTATCAACAGTTGTCATTAAAGCTTGTAATTTTTGATTGATTGGATCAGCATAAGCTTTCAATTGAGTTGCGATATCTTGAGAAACTGTACCTCTAATTCTTTCGTTGTAATTATAAAAACCTTTACTTAAATCTCTGTTCAATTTAATCACAAGTCCTTTGTCCATAAGACCAATTGAACCGATTTCTAATCGTGAACCTCTAGGAATTCTAATTTCATCCTCCTGAATATTGAAAGAAATCTTCACTCTTGATAAAGAATCTCCTTTCAAATTATAATCTACAGATAAAATTTTACCTACAGGAACTCCATTGATATAAACAGATGAAGATGGCGCTAAACCTCCAGAATCTGGAAAATAAGCGATATACGTATCATCACCACCAAAAAACGAGTTTCCTTTTAAGAAATTGACACCTCCAACTAGCAAACCTATTGCTAATAAACCAATTATTCCAGCTTTTATTTCTTTCGACATTGAAAATTGAGCGTTATTTTTCTGCTAATTTAAGTGCTTTTTCCAAATTAATACGCACTCCATTCTGAAAAGCTACAACAAAAGCATTGGAAAATCCTTTTTCCCGCATTTCGTTTTTGTATGCATTAGCTGATTTAAAGTCGTTTTTATAAGCACCAACAGTATATTTATATAAATTATCTTGTGTGTATTCTTCCACATTTAAGCCTTTAAATCTCAAGGAATTCAAAGCGATTTTCTTTTCAGAAGTTTCAATTTGAACCTTGAAATAAACAGCAGTTTTATCGATCTCATTTGTTTTAGATCCTTCATTGTTTTTATCTACAATTTTCTCCGGTGTTTTTTCAGGAGTTTTTTCAGGAACATCTTTATTGTCTTTTGATTTTTCAGCTTTGTATTCAACTCCTTCCAATTCACATTTATACTTTTCGAAAGCTGTGAACATTGCTGTCGCCATTTTTGTATGAGAAGCTGTGTCTGCTAAAAACTTCTCTTCGTCTGGATTTGTTAAAAAACCAGTTTCAATCAATACACTTGGCATTGTTGTTTTATACAATACTAAAAATCCAGCTTGACGTACACCGCGGTCATGTCGACCTAAAGCCTTGAATTCACTTTGTAACTTTGTCGCAAATTTGATCGAATGATCTAAAAAATCAGATAATTGCAATTGACGTGCAATAATTGCATCTGGAGACATTTCATACGCTTTGTACTTTTCCCCTTTATCATCTTCAAAATTAATAACCGCATTTTCTCTTTCAGCCACTTTCGCTTGCGCATCTGCACGATGTAAACCAAGAACGTATGTTTCAGTTCCATAAGCCGTTGGACTTGCAGAATTCGCGTGAATACAAATAAATAAATCTGCATTTGATTTGTTCGCAATTTTCGCACGTTCATCTAATTCAACAAAAACATCCTTGTCACGTGTGTAAATAACTTTCACATTTGGATATTTTTCTTTGATATATTTCCCGAGTTTCAATGCCATCGAAAGACAGACATTCTTCTCATGTGCGGATGATCCGTGACATCCAGGATCTTTCCCTCCATGTCCCGCATCGATAACAACTGTTTTTATCACAGCTTTATCTCCCGCAGCTAAATTTGGCCCATAGAAATCTTGCACCGACACCATTAAAACCAATGGTATAACTGCTAAAACCAACTTAAGTATACTTGACCAATTTTTCATTTTTCCTTGTTTTCTATTCTAATTGAATAGTCATTTCCTAACAACTTGCTAAAATTAAGCCAAAAATTCATCTAAAATTGATGCGTTAAAAAAAGTTATTCAAAATATAATTGTTGAAATCGCGTTTTTTTGATGTTAATGATTCAAATTACTTTTTTTTGGATTAATTTTTGATAAACTATTCCCTTTTTTCGAATTGATTAACTTTGCACTCAAATAAAACGAATTGAATCCGCTAAAAAATAAGCAAATAGTTACTTTTTGTTACGCGCTCCTGCTCGTTTTATTTTGTCCTACCTATTTGTTTTCACAAGTAAAAGAAACAGTTAGCTTGGAAGAATCGGATTTTGAGTCTATCATTCAATATTCTGCAAGCGATTCGATTTATGCTGATTTTGAGCGTAAAATCTTATACCTTTTCGGAAACGCAAAATTAAATTATGACGAAACTTCGCTTCAAGCTGCCTACATGGAAGTGGATTTGAATAAAAAAGAAGTTTACACCACATTCCGAACAGATTCCAATGGAAATAAAATCGGAGTTCCCGTTTTTGTTGAAAATGGAGACACGATTAAATCTGAAGCAATTCGCTATAATTTTGAAACGAAAAAAGGATACATTCAAGATGTTTTAATCAAGCAGGACGAGTTTTACCTTTCAATGGGAGCTGCTAAAGTTCAAGCAAATAAAGACATTCATTTTACTGATGGAAAATTTACAACCTGTAATTTGGAAGATCCTCATTTTCATTTTCGCTTGTCGCGTGCAGTATTAATTCCTGACAAACGAATTGTTACAGGCCCAATGAATTTATGGGTTTTAGGCGTTCCAACTCCTGTTGCACTCCCATTCGCAATTATCCCTTTGAAAAAGAAACGTGAAAAACCAAATGGATTTATTTTACCTCAATTTTCAATCATTTCCGCTTATGGAATGGGGATTCAAGATTTAGGATATTACTTACCCATCAATGATCGTTTTCAAACCACTTTTTATGGAACTCTTTTCTCCAGAGGAAGTTTTGGTGCTCGAAATGTTTCAGAATACAAAAAACTATACAAATACAATGGAAGTTTTGAGTTAGGATATACCCGTTTTCGTTTTGGTTGGCCAGACTCAACTGCAACGAATACAAGTGTGATTAAATGGAACCATGTTCAGGATCAAAAAGCAAATCCGAAGTGGAATTTTGGTGCAAATGTGAATTTCAACTCCAAATCAAACAACAAGCAAAGTTTTGATGTAGTAAATCCAAATTATTTCAACAATACGTTAAATTCCGACCTTCGCTTGAGTAGACGATTTGGTTCAAAACCAATTTCAGCCGATATGAAAATGAGTATGCGTCAAAATTCGCAATCAACTTCAGGAACTGTCAACCTTGTTTCACCTGTTTTAAATTTCCAAACCACATCTCGAATTTTCCCATTCAAGAAATTCAACAAAGTTGTAGGATTGTCCTACAATGCGGAATTACAGAACAGATCAACGTTTGCTGATTCATTGATTGAGAACCGTGATTTTGAACGAATCACCAATCAATTCATGAATGGAGCAAGTCACAAAGTCAATGTTCAAGGAACTTTTTCATTGTTGAAAAGTAAAATCCGTTTCACACCTCAAGTGAATTATAGTCAATTGTACAACTTCCAGCAAATTGAAAAATCATTTACTGCTGATTCAAATAAATTGCTTATTGACACTTTGAATCAAGGGGGATTTACCCATAAATTTGATGCAAGCGCGAGTCTTTCGACGACTTTGTTTTCATATTATCGCTTCATTGGTAAACGAAAAACAGTTTTACGTCACGTTGCAACTCCAAGTGTTTCATTCACTTTCAATCCAACGATTCAAAATGGTTTAAAAACTGCTGTGGATACTTCTGGGAAAATTATCAATTACAGTGCTTTTGAAAACAGTGTTTATTCTCAATTCTACAGTAATTCGAGTGGTAAAATTGCTTTTAGTTTGAACAATACATTCGAATTGAAACAGAAAGACGATCGTGACACCGTTACAGGTTTCAAGAAAACAAAAATCATTGACAATTTCTTTTTAAATGCGGATTACGACATTTTCAAAGACACGATGAAGTGGAGTAACTTGAATATGCGTATGGTCATCAATCCAAATGAATATCTGAATGTTGCCATAAATGCTTCGCATAGTTTTTATTCATGGGATGATTCAACTGGTACAGCATTAAAAACCTATGCTTTTGAAACAAATCAAGGACTTGGACGCATCAATTCAGGATCTATTTCAACAGGTTTGAATCTTACTTCAAAGAAAAACCAAAATCGATTGGCTGCGTTGAATACGGAAATGGCTCCAATTTGGAATCCAGTTTACCAACAATGGATTACTTCTCCAAATCAAATGGTTTATTTTGAAATCCCATGGAAAATCGGGATTGAACACATCGTTTCATTGAATACAAATAATAATTCTTTCTTCCAAAATCGATATTCAGTAACAAATACATTTCGTGCAACCGCTGATATGAATATCACAGAAAACTGGAAAGTTCAAGGAACAGTTATGTATGATGCCAACGTGAAGAAAGTGAGCAATTTAAACCTGAATTTATACAGAAACATTCACTGTTGGAACGTAGCTTTCACGTGGACACCAATTGGAACAAACAAAAGTTTCTTGATTAGTTTACGCGGAAATGCGAGCATGCTTCAGAATGCGAATATTAATTTGAGAAGACCGCCGATTGTTTTTTAATTAGCAATTGAAAAGGGAAAATTGAAAAAAATGAAAAGAATCAAGTTTTGACACTAAGTTTATGATCCAAATTAATAAATAACAATTTATTTTTTTAAATCTTTATATATGAAAATTTCTTCCATCTTTTTTTACTTTTTAATAATACTTTCATTCTATTCATGTGAGAATAGATATCCTAAATCAGATGATTTTGAAAAAAAACATATCGTTAAGGATGAATATTTTCAACAGAAAATGAAAATAATTGAAAAATTGGGGTCTAATAACAATTATCTTTCAAAAACTGGTTCTGAGTATGAAAAAGAGTTTAACAGAACTGAACAAATAATTTATAAAATGCGAGATTTACTAGAAGAAACTTACAATAGAAGAGAATCTACTGTTGACTTTAGTAAGTTCAAAGGTTTCTTCAAAACACAGAAATTTTACAAAACTGATTTTTGGACAAAAAACAAAATGAGTATTGAAGAAGGGATTTTATTAATTGAAAATCTATACATTGAAATAGGTAGAAGTGAATTGTGTAATGACTTATATGTACATGAAGATTTACAGATAGTTTGTGAAGAAAAAGAACCAGGAGTATTAACTATTAGCACTAAAGTAGATAATCCAGGTTGGAAGAAAATGTATGTTTTATCTACAAAAGATTCCTTAAAGAATCGAGATGCAATGAAGAAAAAAATAGTTGAGGGAACAACCATAAAGCGAAAATCTAATGAAAAATATGTTGAAGGTGGTGTTTTAGTTAGAAAATTCAATTCTCAAGATTTAAAGTATTTTAAATATTATTGGAAATAACAAATTCAATCACAAAGAGTATTTTTATAACTTTTGTTTTATCCTTTTACATTTTTCAATTGAAACTTAATAAAATGAAATCAACACTATTACTTTTAGCACTTTGTGTAAGTTGCGTTTTAAACTCCCAAGAATCTTTGTATCAAAAGTTTTTGAATTTAGATATATACGCTAAAAATTCATCATTGAACTATGGTGATACAATTAGAGATTCTGTATTAGATGTTAAATTAAGAAGAATAGAAATTAATAATGAAGAATTTTCAGATTTCTATTTTTTAAGTGGCGTAGATTCTAAAAACATCATTAAAATAACAACTTTTACATACTATTTAAACGGCAAACAATATCTTTTCAAAAAAAATCAATACTATGAAACCGAAAAAATTGAAAAGCAACTTTTTTATCTATCCGTTTATGACACTTTAAATGAAGGGTTGATGATTTTAAGAATTAAAAACAATTACGTTGTTTCTTTTTCACTCTATAGTAAAGGAGTTGGTGATCATTGGTCCTCTAGCTATTATTTTTTATTAAGATACCAAGATGATTATTACAAAACACACATTGATTACTTCTTAAAACATATGGAGAATTGGAAAACAATACAAACTGGTAAATCTCCAAGGTACAAATTTTACAGTGAAGTTGGACCTTCTGTTACTACCGAATATATCGACTATTTGATTTGGCAGTATTAAAATTAGTAAATGTTATTATCATTTTTTATTTATCCAATCTTTAATTCTTTCTATGTCACCGATAAGTAGGTTTTCGTAGTTTTCAATTATTTCCTCCCAACTTTCAGCGATTTTTGAAATCTCAACGTAATTATCTGGGTCAAGAATAAGGATAGTTTTTAAGTTTTTGTGTACTTCTAAAATAACTTCCTCATCTTTTTCACCAAATATCCCTACCCAAAAAGCACCATGTTCGTCATCCATTTCTTTTGTTTCAAGAATTGCTTTTTTAACATCCTGAATAGAGGGATTGTCAACTGAATCACCCCAGGTTTTTTCTAGAAAACTTTCTTTATAATCATTTTTATTAAAAATTATTTAAAACTTTCTGACTTGGAGTCTAGGATCTAAGCAGAATGGATTTTATAAAATGATTCATGTATTTTTTTTTAGAAATCTGACATTATTTGATCTGTCGTAATTATTCTTGTTGTCAGTCTTTTAACTTCATTATAACTGTAACTATTACCTTTACTATCTTCTAAAAAACGTATTATTTCAGAAATTTCACTTTCGCTTTTTATAATTATGTATGTTATGTCATTTGGGCTGAAATTTAATTTTAATTTAGAAATGTTTTTATTGTAATCATCAATTTTATCTAAAACTTTTTCTTTGGATTTACTTATCATAAATGGATTATCATGCATTATATTTAATGGCGGACAATATCTCCATTCCCTTTCATCAGAAAACCTATAATTTTCAATTTTTTCTCCATTTCTTTCCAAATCTGCTTGATAATTTTTAATATATCTGAAAATATCGGCTAAAGCTATTTTATTTTCATCAGTTTTATCAAAACCCTTATCAGTCAATACTGTTTCAAATATTTTTTCGAGAAAATTTTGAGCTAAATATGAGTTTTCTTCTAAGTAAAGTACGGGATTTAATTTATTTTTAATACCCCATTCTTTAGTTAAACCTATTCCGTAGCATCCGTATTTAGAGATATGTTCTTTTATCTCGGAAAGTGGAATGTCACAAAATGAAACCATAGGAATTCCACCACGATAAATATTTTTTTCCGTATAGACATTTTCAAAGCAATACTTCAATCTGAAATTATCTTTTAATATTCCTTTTAGCAGATTTATATCTTTTGTAAAATGAATTAATGAATTAGAACTTAATCCCATATTTTATTTCAATTTCAATTAAATACAACTTATATACTTACGCTTTAAAACTTTGTCAAAACAGCTACTAAATGTTTAAATATATAAAACTTCAAAGCACATTACCAAAATTAAACTATTATTTCAGAATTCAACAAAAGACAATCGAATTTTAATTGAAAACGCTTTTATACAATAAACTGTCTAACAAAAAAAACATCTTAAATTCAAGTAACTTTTGTTATTCTTTTTTTAATCACTTTTTTCTGAACTTTTCTATTTGCTAAAAATTCACTAATAGCCTTTTCATCTTCGGGAGTCAAAGAGCGGATTCCACCAATACTATCTACATCTAATAAATGTTTTGTCTTTTTCATGTTTTAATTTTTAAAGTATTTTCCAATTAGTTTAAGCGCTTCTTGATTTTCAATGACCATAATTTTATTTTAAGACTTAGAAAATGATCTTTTAATTTTCTTTTGGTTCTTTGACTGTAGCAAAAATATTATGCTCAACTGTTCTCCAACTCCACTGACTTTGATTTTCATCATTACTATTACTAAGACTAATAGTAATTTTAGAAGAATTGACACCATTTTTATACGGAATATATAATACTTTAAACGTCCTAAAAGTATTTGGAAGAATTAAATTTTCGTAATTTTTTATTTCGTCTTTATTATGTATAACAATTGTGTTCATTTCGATTTGAATATTTTCAATTGTTAATGAGTCAATGTCAGATTTATTATAGACTTTAAATTCAGTTATTAGTGTGTCTCCCAATGTAATGGTGTCAATTTTTTTTGCATTGTCTATGAAAATTT
>JBKDZA010000309.1:0-19116 GCA_046308455.1 Fluviicola sp. | reverse complement strand
TAAAAACTTTTTTAAAATATGTAATTTATTTATACCTTCCTTCTTCCAAAACATATTTTAATTCAATTTTTTTTTTCAATCTTTGTATGGGATTTATTGACAATTCTTTCATTGTTTTTAAAGAAATCTTATTTAGCACATGTTAATTTTCGTTGACCAAATTTCAGAACGTTTGATTTATATCAAAGAATTTATTTTTGATTCACATGGAATTATTGGTGATTTGACAAATGATAAAAACTATTTTCAATCGTATGATGGAGAAAAATGTATTTTCTCTGATATAAGTTTAGATGGAATTCCAACATTGAAACCTTCTGCTCTCCTTTTTGAAGAAAAGTTGGGACATAAATGGAACATTCAATTAGAAAAATGGAATGAACTCGAATGCTTTTCTTTCGATGGAATTGTAGATCCTCTTGCCTCAATTTTCTATGTTTTAAGCAGGTTTGAGGAATACGGACTTATCATAAAAGATGAACATGATCGTTTTTCAGCGAAAATGTCACTTCAATACAAACACAACCTATTACAACGTCAAATTGTTGAAGAATGGATTGAATTATTTGTAAAAACATATTCACCCTCTCAACTTGAATTGTTAGAAAAAAATAAAACTGTAACATTCATTCCAACGTTTGATATTGATAATACTTTTGCTTTTAAATGGAAAGAAGGATGGCGATCTTGGTTGTCAAATTGTAAAGATTTCTTTAATAATCAACCAAATAGGAGAGTCCTACGCAAGAAAGTTCAAAAAGGATTAGAACAAGATCCATTCGATTGTTATGATTATCTAGAAAGTATTGCAAACCAATTCCCTGAAACCCATTTTTTCTGGCTGGTTGGTGATTTCGCTCAATACGATAAAAACATAACTTTAACAGATCCAAGACATCAAAAATTGATTAGTAAATTCGATGCAATTGATAAAGTTGGACTACATCCAAGTTATGCTAGTAATTTGAATTTTAGAAAGTTAGAATTGGAAAAAGAACGTCTAGAAACGGTCTTAAATCGAACAATTGAAACTTCAAGACAGCATTTTTTAAAGTTGAATTTCCCAAATACGTATGAATCAAATAGAAAGCTCAAATTTACAACCGATTTCACGATGGGATATGCTGATGAAGTTGGTTTTAGAGCTGGAACAGCAAGAAAACATTACTTTTTTGATCTGATTCATAACGACCGAACAAATTACGAAATCGTTCCTTTTGTCTACATGGATGGAACTTTGAACGAATACAAACGATTTTCAATTGATGAAGCCTTACAATGTGTGGATGAATTAATTGTAGAAGTGGAAAAATATGGTGGAGTTTTTTGTTGTTTATGGCACAATGAATCCATTGCTGAAGCAGGAAAATGGAAAGGATGGAGAGGCGTTTTTGAACATACAATAGAACAATTTAAATAAAAATGGACATTGAAAAAGAAATAAAATCTGCTTTTCAAGCTCCAAAGCAATTGAATAAATTAAATCATGGCGATTCGATTATTCAATTGGGCTCATGCTTTTCAGAACATATTTCTCAGCGATTAAACCACTCAGGATTTGATGTTTTAAGTAATCCTTTCGGAGTTGTTTTTCATCCAATTCCATTAGCTAATCAGATATTGTGGGCACTGGATACTGATTTGTACGAAAATCAAATCGTAACAAAAGACGATGTTTTTCTTCATTATCAAGCAAGTTCTTCAATATATGCGATGTCTGAAGATAAATTGAAAAGTCTTTTTTTATCAAATTTATTGAATTTAAAAGAAAAACTTCAAACGGCTAAGGTCATTTTTATCACAATGGGTTCGGCGCATGTTTACAAACATTCTGAATTTGGAATTGTAGCGAATTGTCACCAACAGAATAAGGATTTATTTGAAAAACAATTAAGTGAAATTGATCATTTAGAATCAGTTTGGAAGAATGTTTTAGATAAGTTAAAAGCTTTTAATCCTCAGTTACAAGTAGTTTTTACAGTAAGTCCTGTTCGTTACAAGCGAGATGGATGGATTGAAAACAATCAATCGAAAGCACGTTTAATTGAATTATGTAATCGATTAAACGACACATTTTTTTATTTCCCAAGTTATGAAGTTGTTATTGATCTTCTTCGGGATTACAGGTATTTTGAAAAAGATGGCGTACATCCAAATGAACAAGCTGTTGATGTAGTTTGGTCTTTGTTTCAAGATTGGTTTTTCGATTTGGAAACTTCAAAAACAATTCAAGAAATTAATAAATTAAGAATCAGAAGTGAGCATAAGATTTTATATCCAGAATCTATAATTGCATCTAAATTTGAAGTAGAAACGAAACAACTCATTCAAGAATTTCTGAAAAAGAATCCGAAAGTTATTTGGTAAAAAAAAGTGGTACTGAACATACCACTTTTCCGATTTTAACTTTTGCATTCTTATCACTAAGAATCAATCTTCTTTATTTATAAACGTGTAATAGTACTTGAGTATTCGGCTTGTTCGCCTAAGTTTGGTTCTTTCAAAATTACTTTCCAAATCCAAATTGATCCTTCTTTAACTTGTTCTCCAGTTGTACGATTAATTCCATCCCATCCTTCAGAAGCATCAGTTGTTTCAAATACTTTTGCTCCAGTTTTAGGATCGATAATTATCATTCTAAAAGGTGTATTTCTTTCTTTCAACGCAAATGGCATGAAACGATTTACATCTGGATCCGGACTATTCGGTTTGAAACCAGTCATTGCCATTAAGTTGTATGCTGTATTGATTGGAACTTGAATTGTTTCTGATACTTTACATCCGTTTTTGTCTTCAGACTGAACTGTAACACTTACATTTTTTTCTTGGTAAGGATGTACAATTAACGTGTTGTCATTTTTAGAATTTCCTTTAACGTTTGTTGACCATATTACAGGTGCATCATTTCCAGAAACATCAAATTTCATACTTGGAATACCATTTTCATAAAGCGAAGCAGCATCAACATGAATGTATAAACGGCTATTTGCGGCAACTACTTCAGCAGTTTGAGGAGTATTTAATGAGGTTGAAAGAATTGAAATTGTACCTTCATTTTCAGCTTTAATAGAAACAGATTCTTTACCTTCTAATGAAATCAGTGATTTTTTACCTGGAATTGAAACTAATACTGCTTTATTATTTGGATTGTATAAATCAACAGTTTCACCAACACAGAATTTAATTTTTAATTCAAGTGTTTTAAAGTTTTCACTTGTAGGATTTACAATTGAAGTTTTAGTTTTATCAGGATTTTCATCCTTTTTAGTAGTATTATTGATTGTATTGTCAATACTAGTTTTGATAGCATTATCAATTTGATCTGCTTTAATTATTGTTAAAGAATTCTCTGGTAAAGTTGTGTTAGATTTGTCTTTAGTTGAATTTTCAGATAGAATAACACCCTCGTTCTCTGTTTTATTTACAGAAGAATTTTGTTTATTTTCAGGTGAATCTGTTGAATTCAATGTTGAAGAGTTAGCCGTAAGTTTAGAATTTTCTTTTTCTTCTGATGAATTAAAGAATACAAGTGTTGAAAGCCCTCCGATCAATAAAATTGAAGCAGCACCAAACAACCATTTTTTAGGAAAAGGAGCTTTGGCAGGAGTACCGTTCATTTTTGCTTGCATAGCTTCCCAAGCACCTTCTTTGTAAGGAGCTTCATGCGAGCTAAGAGCATTTTTGAATATTTCGTCTATATTTTTCATTGGTCTATCAATGCAAATTTTTGTTTTAAAATCGTTTGTAGGTTCATTCTTGCCTTTGCAAGATTAGATTTTGAAGTTCCTTCAGAAATCCCAAGAAGTTCAGCAATTTCTTTGTGAGAATAATTTTCCATCACATAGAGGTTAAAAACCATTTTATATGCTGGAGAAAGCATCTCAATTGCCTTCATTGCTTCTTCGGCTTTAACGGATTGGATATTCAAATTATCATTTTCATCCTCGTCTGGAATAAATTTGAAATCTGAATCGGTATCACTTAGGATTGCATTTTTCTTACTTTTTCGAATGTGGTCAATTGCACAATTTGCAATTATACGACTCATCCAACCTCCTAAGGAACCTGTTCCGTCAAAATTCTTAATATGTTCAAAGATCTTTATAAACCCTTCTTGTAAAACTTCTTGAGCTGTATCGTTGTCAGGAATATAGCGTTTGGCTACAACTAACAACTTTCCATAAAACTGACGAAACAACTGTTCTTGTGCCCGTCCATCGGACTTTTGACACCCTAACAAAATTTCGTTTTGTTCCCAATTTCGCTTCACAATTATACAATTAACGGTTCTTTTAAAGGATGGTTGCCTTGTCAGATTAAACTTTCCACAAATAACTGAAATTTATTAACATAAATGAAAACTTTTTTTCATCTGAATTAAGATTATACGTAAATTCGCAAGGAAAAATTTGTTTAAAATAAAACATAAATAAAATGAAAGTAACTGTTGTTGGAGCTGGAAACGTAGGTGCTACATGTGCTGACGTACTTGCCCATAGAGAAATTGCCAACGAAATTGTATTGTTGGATATTAAAGAAGGATTTGCAGAAGGAAAAGCTTTGGATATTTGGCAGACTTCTCCAATTAACTTATACGATTCACGTACAGTTGGATCTACGAATGATTATTCAAAAACTGCTGATTCTGATGTAGTTGTAATCACTTCAGGTTTACCAAGAAAACCAGGAATGTCTCGTGACGACTTAATCGCTACGAATGCTGGAATCGTAAAGTCAGTTACTGAAAATATTGTAAAATATTCTCCAAATGCTACAATAATCATTGTTTCTAACCCATTAGACGTAATGACTTATTGTGCATTTTTAGCTGCTAAAGTAGATTCTAAAAAAGTATTTGGTATGGCTGGAATCTTAGATACTGCTCGTTACCGTGCGTTTTTAGCTGAAGAATTAAATGTTTCTCCTAAAGATATTCAAGCGGTATTGATGGGTGGACATGGAGATACAATGGTTCCACTTCCTCGTTACACAACTGTTGGTGGTATCCCGGTAACTGAAATGATTTCTGAAGAAAAATTAAACGAAATCATCGAAAGAACTAAATTCGGTGGTGGTGAAATCGTTAAATTATTAGGTACTTCAGCTTGGTATGCTCCAGGAGCAGCTGCAGCTCAAATGGTAGAAGCAATCGTGCGTGACCAACGTCGTGTTTTCCCAGTTTGTGCTTGGTTACAAGGTGAATACGGAATGAAAGATATCTATTTAGGAGTTCCTGTAATTTTAGGAAAAAATGGTATCGAGAAAATTATTGAATTAGAATTGAACGCAGATGAGCGTAAATTGTTAGAGGAATCAGCTGTTGCGGTGAAAGGTGTGATGGATGTTCTTGATAACATGAACGCTACAGCTTAATTTATTTTTTTACTCAAATAACTTCGTTGCTTTTAAAAATTTATTTCTCATTGACTTCTGTCAACTTCGAACTAAATTTTAACTAAGCACCTTGTTCTTGAGCAAAAAATCTAATTAAGATATTTCTTTTAAAAGTCGGTTTCTTATGAGACCGACTTTTTTAATGTATATAGTTTAACCTAATTCAAGAGCTGTTCTTAATAAATTTTAAAAATTGGAAGTCGATTGAAGGTTTCTTCTTCAAAATAAGGGCTGCGTTGATAAATCCATAGTAACTGAGACCATTCATCTTTTGCAAATTCAAGATCAGTAGTTTGTTTTTCTTTGAATTCTTTGTTCAAACTAGGATTGTTTTTCAATAATTCAGCTGCTTTATCTTCAAAAACATAAGGTGAAAAGTATTCTTTTTGTTGCACATAACTATCCATGAAATTCCATGTGAAATAAGAATCTTCACATTCAGGTTCAAGCACAGAAATTATGAAATCTCTTCTTTTTTGTCCAGTAGAAATAATAACAGTTCCTTTTAAAAATTGTCCTGTAAAATTTACTTCAGTTGTTTGAGTTGAATTATGAGGGAAATGTCCTTCATAAGGTCTATTTGGACTTTTGAATTGTGTAATTTTCAGTTGTTTCATTTCTTTTGAAAGAAAATCATTTCCAACTTCATACAATTGCACACCATTTGCTTTTAATCGTTCAATTATTTCAACTTCAGAACCTTGAACGAAATAATACATGGGTATTTCAATTGAATCTTTTGCACGATGTGTTTTGTAATAAGGTATATTTTTGGTAAAAGGCTTTGTTCGATCATATTTCAAACGTTCAAGTCCTGTAACTTCTGATGGAATATAACTGTATTCAAAACCTTTAAATTTAAGTGAATCCGCTTTTTCGACTAAAGAATAATTGTATTTAAAGTACGTTTTAGAAAGGCTTTCTTGAATACTTGCAAGTTTTTGTTTTTCGATATCTTTTGCATTTTCACTCGTGTAGCTGACTAAATACTCAATAAAATCATAAGTTGCTTTAACTCGTTGAGGGAAAGGTTTTAACATGTGTGTTTCAACAGTCAAACTGAGTGCATGGAACAAACTTCCATACCCACTTGCATAGCGCGGTAAATCATTGAAAGCAACAATTCCAGATTCTGGAGTTTCGCCTTTTGTTTCAACATATGGTGCCCAATCCCACGATTTTTTTTTCATGTTTTTCGTCATGTCTGGCAAGAATTGCTTGTACGTTAGGTTGTACATACTATTTGTCAATCGTTCTCTTAAAGAAGTGATTAAAGTAAAAGTATACTGATAATCAGCACCGTTAGAAACATGTGTATCAACAAATACATCTGGATCAAGAGCTTGATAAATTTTAACGAAAGTTTCTGCATTTTTGGAATCCATTTTGATGAAATCACGGTTCAAGTCGAGGTTTTGGTTATTTCCTCTAAAACCATAATTTTCAGGACCTTCTTGATTTGCTCTTGAACTGGAAGAACGATTGAGCATTCCGCCCACATTGTAAGCGGGGATTATTGCAAGTACTGGCATATTTTTAATTGGTTTACCTGACTTAATCCAATTTTCTATGTAAAGAAGACAAGCATTTACTCCGTCAGGTTCTCCCGGATGAATCGCATTATTAATGAGTATTGTTGTATTGTTTTGAGCTTTTTTGAATGTTGAAAGTGAATCTCTGTCGCTATTGATTATGCACAAATAAATTGGAAGATCCGCATCGCTTTCACCCATTTCAAACAATTGAATTTCTTCATGCTCTATATCCCATTCTTGATAGATTGCAATCAATTCCTTGTAGGTTGGAGTTGTGTTTTTGTCCCATTGAGAAATTAATATTTCAGGAATAAAAACGAGTGAAAGAAATAAAAATAGTGTTTTCATTAGACGAAAATAGTGAAATGAATTCTATTTTAAATAAAAACTGATTTTGAGCTGTAATTATTGATTTTGACTAGATATCTAGACATCTAGTCAAATGGCTGGATTTCCGCGCTGGTGCAGGTGATTAGCTGCAAGCAATTAAAACGTATAGTGGAATTGCTCGCCTCGTAGAGCGAGTATATGACACTACGTTGAAATGTGTAGCACTAAAAACCGAAGACAGTTTTCGCGCCAAATGAATAGAAATTTTAATGTGATTGTTATTTTTGAATTATGAAAGATGTGAAAGCATATATTCTCGAATTTAAACAAGTGCGTAATTTCCAAGCTGCGAACACCGATTTATTGGCTGATAAAATTTTACGTGATGCAGTATTTTCATTGATAAAAGAAGAAGAATATCCTTTTCCTGAATACAGTTCTTGGATTGCAGTTCATTTCTTTTCAAAAAATGGAATGAAAGAAAGTGAGTATGAGTTGCTTTGGAAAACGTTTGTAAATACTGAGAATCATACCGTTCAGCGCAACACTTTAAATGCTTTGTTATCAACTCAATTCCCACTTTCTGAAAATGGGGAAGTGCTTGACCGAATTTTTCAACTCATTTCTAAACCACAGACCTTACCAGCAAATCTCTTTGCAGGATTCAATGTTTTAGAAAAACATTATTTAAAAAAATATCCTGAATTACTCCCTGAATTGAAGGCGATTTGCCTACATTTGACCCAATCTGAAAAAGCTTCTGTTAAAGCTATGTTGAGGAGTTTTGATAAAAAACACCAACTATTTTCAGGGAAATAAATACAACAAAAAGTTTAAAAAATCATATAAAATACTGTTATGCAAAGATTTAGTCGATTGGTTTATCCGTTTCTAACCGTTATTATCGGTTATTATCCGTTAAAAACGGCTATCTTAAACCCAGTTTTGGGTCAAGATATTGATTTAAAGGAAATTATGAAAGGCGATCGCTTTACTGGTGTTTCTCCAGATAATCTTCAATGGTCAATTAATTCCTCAGAAATCTTCTTTACTTGGAACCCAGAAATGGAAATTGGAAACAGCGATTATTCTTACAACTTATCGTCTAAAAAAACGGTGAAATTGGATCCAACTAAAGTTTTTCCAACAACTTTTAATCATACGTCGACAAATCAAATTACCACAATCACAATTTCAAACGGAAATTTAATCGAATACAATCCAAAGACAAAAAAAGAATCTCTACTTGTAGATTTTAGTGATGATATTCAGTTTCTTTCTCAATCCTATAAAAACACTGCCTATTTTCAGTACCATCAAAATGTTTTTGCATACGATTTAATAACGAAAAGCTGTCTGCAATTGACCAATTTTGTACAAGGAAATCCACCGTTGAATCAAAAAGATTCTTCTTATTTGGCAAATCAACAACGCGAATTATTCGATTATATCCGTCAACAAGAAGCAAAAAAAGAGTGGAATGAAAAACGTCGAGTGAAAGAATCAATGTCTCCAATTTATTACAAAAAAGGGGAATATCTGGATAATGTAGCAGTTTCTGCGGATGGACGTTTTATTACTTTTCGGTTGTATACAGATGCAGGTCAACCAGAAACAAACTTCGAAGCACATATTACGGCTGATGGCTACACACAAAGAAGATCTGCTCGATCAAAAGTTTCTAATGTAGAACCTTCAACACGAATGGGGATTTACGATCGACAAAAAGATACTGTTTACTATGTAAATACGGATAAATTACCTGGAATAAAACAGAAACCATCTTACATGGACGAATATGGAAAAGGAGGTTTGTATACTGAAAATAGAACGGTTTCTTTTCACACTGCTATTATGCATACTGTAGACAAAATTGCAGCTTTGGATATTCGTTCATTTGACAACAAAGATCGTTGGATTGTATTATTGGATTTGGAAACTGGGAAGTATACTTTATTGGATCATCAGCACGATGAGGCCTGGATTGGTGGACCTGGAATTCACGAATGGAACGATCAATCAGGTGTTTTGGGTTGGTTGGATGCCTATTCAATTTACTTTCAAAGTGAAGAAACTGGATTTTCACATCTCTACAAACAAAATGTGAATACCTTTAAGAAAACGGCAATGACTTCTGGAAATTGGGAAGTTCACGATGTGATTTTATCGAAAAATAAAGAGAAATTCTACATTCTTGCCAATAAAATTCATCCAGGAGTGAGAAATGGATATGTATTAACTATCTCTGACAACAAGTTAACTCCTTTATTTGAAGGGAAATTTGGAATTGAATGGTCACTTTCTCCAGATGAAAAATCGTGGGCGATTCGTTATTCAACTCCTTTGGAACCATGGGAATTGTATATCGCTGAAAATAAAGTAGGGGCAAAGATGCAACGAGTTACAACATCCACTACAAAAGCATTTGAGACTCTTTCTTTACTCTCTCCAGAAGTTACAAGTTTCACAGCAAGTGATGGGAAAGATGTTTACGCACGAATTTACAAACCTGAAAAGTCAAATGGTGCGGCTGTATTATTTGTACATGGAGCAGGATATTTACAAAACGCACATTATTATTGGAGTAATTATCACCGAGAAATGTTGTTTCATCAACTCTTGGTGAAACAAGGATATACAGTGATGGATGTTGACTACCGTGCGAGTGAAGGTTATGGAAGAGATACGCGTTGTGCGATTTACAGACACATGGGAGAACGCGATTTGTTGGATTATGTGGACGCCAAAGCTTATTTAGTGAAGCAAATGGGAATTGATGAGAAAAGAGTAGGGATTTATGGTGGAAGTTATGGTGGATTTATTTCAATCATGGCGATGTGTAAAACTCCAAATACTTTTGCTTGTGGAGCTGCTTTGCGTTCTGTAACGGATTGGGCGCATTACAACCACGATTATACGAGTAACATTTTAAATTACCCTGAAACGGATCCAAAAGCGTATAAACAAAGTTCACCAATCTATTTCGCAGAAGGATTAAACGGACCTTTATTGATGCTTCATGGAATGGTTGACGATAACGTTCAGTTTCAAGATGTGGTAAGAATGAACCAACGTTTTATTGAATTGGGTAAAAAGGATTTTAACTTGATTTTATTTCCAACAGAAGCCCATGGTTTCCAGTATTCACCGGCTTGGTACGATGAATACCGAAGAATTTATAAGTTATTTGAACAACATTTAAAGTGATGATTTTTTCGCCGAATAAATAAAGCATTTTGTCGAAATTAATTTTATTAAACGATTGAAAATTAGCTAGTTAAATTTTTTGATGCGAAAACTTTTTTGTTTTTTTTTGAAAATTTGAATGATAATTAGTAACTTGTGTATTCACAATCACAAATTATCACTATGTATAAGAAAAAACTACTTATTATGGAGGCTATTGAATAGCTCTTTAATCTAAAACTTTTATTATTTGAAATCAGTTTTAACACACTTTTTCGTTTGTTAGCTTGCATTTCTTTTTCTCTCTCGCAAAGAACAATTTTAGCGTTACTGGGATAAAATTGCCAACTGATTTATGACTTATCAATTCGGTTTGTCTGATAGCTAAAGGCTTAATGGGTTTTTATTGTCTAAAAAACCGAGTTTCTCTAGCATTTCAAAAATATGATTTTTGAAGTGAGTGTACTTCTTTTGAATAAAAACTAAAACAAATCACTATGAAACATTTAATTACTTTTTTAACACTTTTAATCGCTACGATTAGCTTTTCTCAAGTTGACGTAGGTGTGACTTCATTGATTAACCCAGGCACTCCGATTTGTGGTTCAACAAATCAACCAATCGATGTAGTAATTTTTAATTATTCAGGATCAACTATCAATTTTGCAGTGAACAATGTTACTGTAAATGTTAGTATTACTGGAGCAAGTATTCAAACATTTAATTCACCAGTAATTAATACTGGGTCATTAGCTTCCGGAGCATCAATGATAGTGAATGTAACTCCAAGCTGTAATTTAAGCGCAATTGGTGTTCACACTTTCAACGCTGCAACGGTTAACTTCAGTGATGTTAATCCATTTAACAATTCGATGGCTTCGACTGATGTTACTGTAACAAGCTTACCAACAACTTCTAATGCCGGAATCGATCAAGTTTTCTGTGCTCCAAATGGAGTATTATCTGCAAATACACCTTTAATTGGTGTTGGAACATGGACTTTAATTTCAGGATCTGGTGTTGTGACGAATCCAAACTCACCAACTTCAACAATTACTGGTTTGGGAGTTGGAGCAAATGTTTTTCGTTGGACAATTTCAAATCCACCATGTCCAGATTCATTTGATGATGTTGTAATCACAGGTGAAACAACACCACTAATAACATTAACTTCTGGATTTGGAACTGACAATCAAACTTTATGTATCAATACTCCAATTACTCCAATTACTTATTCAATTGGAGGAAGTGCTACAAGTGCTTCAGTGAGTAGTTTACCAGCAGGCATCAATGGAGTCTTCTCAGGAGGAATTTTAACAATTAGTGGAACAGCTTTGGTTTCAGGAACTTTCAATTACACCGTAAGTACTAGCGGAAGTATTTGTTCTCCTGCAACACTAAACGGATCTATGACAATTAATCCAGATGCTACGATTAATCTAACTTCTGGAGTTGGTTCTGATGCACAAACAATTTGTATCAACACTCCAATTTCACCAATTACATATGTTGTTGGTGGTGGTGGAACTGGTGCTGTTGTTTCTGGATTACCAATTGGAATGAATGGAACTTTTTTAGCTGGAACAGTTACTATTTCAGGAACTCCATTAGTTTCAGGAGTTTTCAACTATAATATTATAACTACAGGTACTTGTGTTCAACAAGTTGCTAATGGAACAATTACTGTAAACCCTGACGCTACAATTGCTTTGTTTTCAGGCACTTTGAATCAATCACTTTGTATTAACACTCCAATTACACCAATTCAATTATCGATAGGTGGAGGTGGAACTGGTGTTACTTCTGTTGGTTTACCTTCTGGAGTTACTGGAACATTTTCAGCGGGAATTGTAACAATTAGTGGCTCACCAACAACAAGTGGTGTGTTCAATTATACAATTACAACTACTGGAGTTTGTTTACAAAGTAGCGTCTCTGGAACATTAGTAGTAAATCCAGATGCAACAATTAGTCTTTCTTCTGCAGTTGGTTCAGATGCACAAACTTTATGTGTAAATAATCCAATTTCAGCAATAAACTATACAATTGGTGGTGGTGGAACAGGGGCAACTTTTAGTGGTTTACCGACAGGAGTTTCTGGTTCTTTTGCTGCTGGAATTGCTTCTATTACAGGAAATCCTTCAGTTACTGGTGTATTTAATTATACGGTAATTACAACAGGAACGTGTGCTCAAGACACTGCTTTTGGTGTAATTACTGTTACTTCTGATGCAACAATTGCTTTAATTTCAGCAGTAGGCTCAGATGTACAAACTGTATGTGAAAACACATCAATTTTAAATGTTGATTATGTTTTAGGTGGAGGAGCAACAGGAGTTGTGTTCTCAGGTTTACCAGCTGGAGTTAACGGTTCATTTAGTGGTGGAATTGCGACTTTAAGTGGAACTCCAACGTTAGCGGGAGTTTACAACTTCACAGTAACAACTACAGGAACATGTTTACAAACATCTGCATCAGGAACAATAACTGTTACAACTGGTTCATTAGCTGTTTTAACTTCAGCTATTGGTTCTGATACCCAAACAGTTTGTAATCTTACTCCTATTGTTAATATCACTTATTTAATTGGTGGATCTGCTACTGGTGCAACTGTTACTGGTCTACCTTCAGGTGTGAATAGTGTATTTTCTTCTGGAATTTTAACTATTTCTGGAACTCCAACTTCAATTGGTTTATTTAATTACACTGTTACAACTACAGGTGGAACTTGTCCAACGGTTAGCTTAAATGGATTTATTCAATCATTGGTTGAAACAATTGATTTAACGTCTAGTCCCTTTACTAATCAACAAATTATCTGTGAAACTGATTCAATTGAACCTATTCAATATACATTAGGTGTATCTTCAACTGGTGCTGTTGTAAGTGGCTTACCTTCAGGTTTGTCTACAAATTTTTCAGGTGGAATTTTCACAATCAGCGGAACACCTACTGAATCGGGAATGTTCTACTATGTAGTAACAACAGTTGGATTATGTAATTCAGTTATTCAAATAGGAAGTATACAAATCAATCCTTCAATTATAGGAAATACTGCCGGAACAAGCACTTCAATGTGTCAAAATTCTTCGCATACTTTAGTTGGTGGTCTTGTTTCTGGGGGTGATGGATCTTACACTTACTTGTGGGAACAATTCACACCATTAAGTCCAGTTTTCGTTTCTGCAAGCAATTTGAACAGTCAAACAAACTACGTTTTAGATGCAACAGCTTTAACTGAAAATCAAATTTTCTACAGAAGAATTGTAAATTCTGGAGGTTGTGTTGATACTTCAGCTGTAACAGGAATCACATTAGATTCATTACCAAAAGCAATTTTAAGTGGAACTTCTACTATTTGTGCTGGAGATACGTTTATGATTGCAAGTGCGATTTCTCAAAACGGAACATTCTCTTGGTCATCAACAGGTTCAGGATTACTATTTAACTCAAGTACTTTATCACCAACGTATCAATCAACTATTTTAGATGCAGGTACAACTGTTGAGTTAGAATTACTTGCGTCAAGTTCAAATTCGTGTGCTCCAGCTCAAGATTCTGCTAGTTTCATTTTGATAATTTCACCATTGCCAAACGCAACAATATCAGGAACTCCAACAATTTGTCCGAATGATCCTGGATTCCAAGTTTTAACAGCAATTGCTGAAAATGGAAATTATTCATGGTCTTCATCTGGAAATGGTGTATTAATGGATAGTAATTCATTATTCCCAACGTATATACCAAGTTTATTGGATGCTGGTGATACTGTTGAAGTTCATCTTATTGTTACAAATTCTTTATCGTGTCAAACTCCTCAAATAGATTCTGCTTGTTTGGATATTTATGTAAATCCTTCAAGTATGTCTTATATGGAAGCTGGTTCAAATTCTACAATTGAAATCGGAAGTTCAACAGATTTAGACGCAGTAGGACCTGCTATTTTGAATTGGTCTTGGTCTCCATCGACAGGATTATCGGATCCAAACGTTCCAAATCCAGTTGCTTCACCAATTGCAACAACTACCTATACTTTGACAGGAATCGATGTCTTTGGATGTATGTCTGTTGACTCAATAACAGTGAATGTAGAATCAAATATGAATGTGGTTATTGCGAATATTCTTACACCAAACAATGACTCCAAAAATGATACATGGATTGTTGATGGAATTGAGTTTTATCCAAATACACAAGTAAAAATTGTAAACCGAGAAGGAGAAATTGTATATGAATCAGACGCCTATGATAACACTTGGAATGGAACTTTCAATGGGAAACTACTTCCAGATGCAACTTACTATTACATTTTGGTTTTCGAAAATGAAGCTAAAGTTTATAAAGGTGCAGTTACACTATTAAAAAACTAATACCAACTTTAAATTAAAAGATTATGAGAACTTTATATATTATTTGCATTGTGTTGACTTTAGGAAAAGTCTCACAAATTCATGCACAACAATTACCGTTTGGAAGTCATTATTTCTTAAATCCATTTATGTACAATCCAGCGTTTACTGGAAGTGGAGAGGAAATGAATGTATATATGAGCCATCGTTCACAATTTACTGGAATTGCTGGTTCACCTCAAACATCTTATTTGACTTTAAATGGACCTATCAATATCAAAGGAATTGGTTTGGGATTAAATGCTTATTCGGATGTAACTAGTATTTTAAGCCGAAATTCAATCACTGGTAATTATTCTTATTCACTGAAACTAGGAGTAGGTCAATCGATTTCGTTTGGATTAGCAGCAGGAATTATTGATCAATCTGTTAACTTTCAGCAAGCTATAGTTCATGATCTTGATGATCCGAATATTGCAAATCAACGCGTACGTAAAACTGTCTTTACTGCAGATTTAGGTTTGGTTTACAAATTTGATAAATTAGAAGTTGCTTTTGCAATGCCACAAGTTTTAGGAAATAAAGTGCGGTTCAAAGAAAACAATGGTACTTCTGATTTGTATGACATGCAACAACACTTTGTCGGGTCTTTAAAATATTCATTTGATATTTTGCCAGAACAAGGAATTAAAGCTTATCCACTTGTCGTAATGAGAGGAGTGAAAGGAGCTCCATTCCAATACGACATAAGCGCTGTTGCTGACTGGAATAAACACGGATGGTTTGCATTGACTTACCGAAGTAATTATGCAGTTGGAGTTAGTGCTGGAGTTCGCTACAAAAAATTAAGTGTGGGTTATTCGCATGATTTCACAGTAACTAAAGTTCGATCGTATACTGGAGCGACACATGAATTTATGTTGAGTTATGCTTTTGGTGGAGAAATTAGAAAACAGTTAGACAAGCATGATCTTGACATCAAATCGTTGCAAGAAGCTTCTTTACAACAAAAAGAAGAAATCACAGTACTTCAAGCGCGATTAGATTCATTAGAAGCAGCGAATTCCTCAAATTCGGATAAAGATGGATCGATGAATGTTCCTGCTGTTGATAGTACTAAAAACGCTGCTGGGAAAGATGGGAATTCTGGTAACAATGGAAATGCAGAAAACTCAGATAACACTGGAAACGCTGATAATTCAGGGAATACTGGAAATCCTGATGTTTCCTCAAAAGATGAAACGAATGGTGCTGATAAAACAAATGGAACCAATTTATCAGATGAAGCTAATGCTATCAATGAAATGATGAAAAAGGAAATCAAAGCAAGTGAACACGTTAAAACATATAAAAGTACGGAGTTTGTAGATCTTGAATATAATCAAATTAGAAATGGTTATTATGTAATAATTGGTGCATTTAATATCAAAGAAAATGCGCTTGCATACAGAGAAGAAGTTCAAAAAAATAAAGGAACTACAACTTCAATTATTTATAATAAGTCAACAGATGTTTACGAAATATATATCTTATTTTCAGAAGATTATCCAACAGCAGATAATGAGCGCAAACTGTGGTTAGATGATTTTGAAAATGCCTGGGTGTTAAATTTAGAGTAGTTTAGTTTTTCATCAAAAAGAAGTCGCTTGGTTTTTATCAGGCGACTTTTTATTTTTATAATTTTCGTGCATCTCGATTAAACAAAGCACCAATAACCAAAATTATAACTGTAATAATAATAAATAATTCATCCACATTTACTTCACTTCGGTTTGAGCTTTCGATGATTATCTGATAGATAAAAAACAAACCAAAAGTAAAAAGCAATAAGCCGAAAATGTAATACGAAATGTATAAAAATCCAGAGTGTTTTTGGATCGTTTTTTCTTCGAAATCCAAAAGTTCACTATCGTTGTTGGTTGTTTTTGACTTTAGAACTTTCCAATTAAAAACGGCTGAAATAATTCCAAAAACAGTGATTGTAAAAGTAAACATGAAAACTATTCCGAGTGTATCAAATAAACGATCTACAATTACATTTCCATTATTAAAAATCAAATCCACCATATCAAAAGTTAAATAAGCAGATAAACAACTAATAGCAATTACGATAAAAAGTATAAATGAACGTTTAGCTTTTTGCATGTGATTTTCTACTTGTTTTTATTTAAAAAATAGTCGTAAGTGACTTTCGATATGGAAGCAATCAACATTTCATTTGTTTCTAAATTCTCTTTCGAATTGCTTACAAAAAAACTGATGTAAAAGTAAGTTCCATTTGGTAAATACACAATTCCAATATCGTTTGTTGCAGCTGTAATTCCGTTTTCTTCATTCAAACCAGAACTTCCAGTTTTATGTGCAACTACAGCTTTTTTTGAAAGCAAGCCTCTAATTCGATCAGGACCAGTTGATGTAGACTTCAAAGTTTTAATCATGAAATCGGTACTGGTTTTTGAAAGTAATTTGTAATTATTTAAATCGATTAACAGTTGATTCGCACAGAGTGGAGTGGTCCAGTTTTTAAATTGATTTTCCCAAACTTTCTGCATTTCTTCTTCGTTTTGTACGATTGATAATTCGTTGATTCCTTTCGCTTTGAAATAGTTTTGAATTTCAGGAATTCCACCCACAAAACTGATCAACAAATCGCAGCCATTGTTATCGCTTAAAGCAACTGTATAGTGAATGATTTCAGCCAAAGTCATTTTCGTTCCATTAGGAAATTTATCACGAATCGGACTCCAAGTCCCAGGATGTAAATCCTCTTTTTTTATCGCAATTTTTTGCTTTAAAGAAAACAAACCTGCATCCACTTTCGACAAGACTATTAAGGCAATGTGAAACTTAAAAACACTTTGCATGGGAAGATGCGACTTTCCATTGATGGAAAGCGTGTCCAATCCATCTGAACTTGAAATGGCTAAACCAAGCGTTAAGTCTTTATTTTCAAGTAAACGAATGATTTCTAGACGAAGAGAGTCTGAGTTTTTTTGAGCATTGAAATAATTTACTGAAAAAGAAAATGCTAATATTAGAAGAATTCGTGAAGTCATGATTTAATGTGTTTTTTTCTAAGTTTGATTGTGTCAACTAAAAAGATGATTCCAAGTGAAACTATTACCATCAATATTACTGCTTGTATTTTTAAATATTTATAGTTCCCTATTCCATTAATTATTTCAACAAGTTTGTAAAATCTTAATAGTGTATGGAGAATTAAAACAACACTAAAAACAAAATAGACATTCAACAAAAAATAATTTTTATAGGCATTGATTTTTCTAGGATCATCCAAAATTACATTCGATTCTTTTGTAGAAATACTTTTATAAATTTTGATGTTGAATATAATAGACAAAAGTCCTAAAATAGGTAATGAAAACACAAAAATACTTTCTAATATTAAAGTCGAATTGTTTGAAAAATAAGTTACTTCTTCATTGATTGTTCTGAACATCATAATAAACATTAAAGCTGTCCATGAAAAGTAAACTAGAAAGAGTAAAAGGAAAATTAAGATTGTGATTCGCTTAGTTTTTTGCATATTAAATTTATTTATTTCTTTTTTTTGAACGAATAAAAATCAATACAAGAGAAATTATTATCAATCCAATTCCTGTGTAAAAATAGCGGATAATCCATTTTATTTCAAAAGATAACAAATATGGTCTGTATTCCGTTGGTCTCCATTTTTCAACTTTCAGAATCGCTTTTAAATTACATGGAATTCGAGGATTATAATAATTCGAATCAACACCAATTACTGTTCCTGTTACAATGAATTCATTACTTCCTTTCAACAAATCCCAAGGTAATTTTTTCAATTCATGATTTTTTTCAATTGTTAATTCATAAATTTTTTTCGGTAATTTATTTTTAAATTTTTCAGGTATTTTCAGTTCTCCTTTTACAATGAAAAATTCCGGACAACATGTACATTCTGGACTATTAATCAAAAGTTCAGTTTTCTCATCAAAACTAAATTGCGGAAATTTAAAAGGCTGGAAACCATAAACTAGAAACAGAAAAGTAAAAAGCCAAGTAAATTGTTTGAATCGTTTTAATCCCATTTGATACAAGAAATTGGTAGAATATAATAACTGCAAACAGGAATCCCATTGTTAAAAGCAGTCTTGAAACCGTTTAAATATTTTGCTTTTAAACAAATCTCATTCTTACAATCTTCACTTAAATCATCCGGATATGATTGAATTATTTTTGCATCTATAACTTCTCCAAAACTATTAATTGTGAAACGAATTTTTAAACTTGAAATCTTTTCAATTTCATTATTACATTTCAATTGAATAACAGTTAAC
>JBKDZA010000308.1:0-21807 GCA_046308455.1 Fluviicola sp. | reverse complement strand
GATAGGTATCCCAATTCAGCTTAATTACCTCACGTAACGTTAAAAGGCGTGACGTTTCCCAATCCAGCTGAATTACCTTACGTAACGGTAAAAGGCGTGACGTTTCCCACGTGTACTTCACATGAAATTAAAAGAATTTATATGAAGTAATCCAGCTGAATTACCTTAATCCCAGACTTAAAAGGCTGTTTAGCTTATTAAGTTTCGTAGATTCCCTTTAAATCGAATAGTCGAATTAGGGAAATTCCAAAGTATACACTTATCTGAAAAAGTATCTAAAACAGTTTGTTTAATAGGACGGTTTTTTGTTTCATTACACATTCTTTATGTTAAATAATAACAGACTTTTCAGGAAGATTTTCCACCTTAAATTATACAAGTTATTTTTCGAATAATATAGTCCATTTTCGAATCCGATTTGAGCTAAAAAAACATTTAAAAAGACATTCTTTTTTCTTGTTTAAACTCATTAATTCTCACTAACTTAACTTTAAAATCACAGTTTTATTTGCTCATAAATTCAACTGATTAAATCTTTTTTACTATGAAACCTCAAGAAAAAAAACGCATGTTTGAAAATCCTGTTCTCGAATTCTTTTCGAAAAGTGGACCAATATTGATGATCAGTTTTCATCTAACTTTGATAACTGGATTGTTAGTTATATCAAATTATAATTTTGGAAATCCTTTTATCCATTGGGGATATTTTATTACAGGATTTATGTTGTGGACCCTAGCAGAATATTTTTTACATAGAAAGTTGTTTCATATAGTTTCCTCTAAAAAAATGATTATATCCTTTCAATTTGCGCTACATGGACACCATCATGAAAACCCATCTGATTCGAGCCATTTATTTATGCCACCGCTACCAGCACTCATCTTTTTGAGCTTATTTGGATGTGTGTTTTATCTTTTTGTGAGACATTTCTGTTTTATTTTATTAGCTGGTTTTGATTTTGGCTATTTGATATATTCGATATTACATTTTTCAATACATCGGTTTAAAGCGCCTAAAATTTTTGCAGGTTTGTGGAAACACCATTTGATGCATCACTACAAAACTCCTGAAAAAGCATACGGTGTTTCAAGTAAATTGTGGGATAGAGTTTTTAATACAATGCCTAAATAATTAACATTTCACAATTCAGTGGATTCCGTTTGTAATACAATTTGATGCATTATATTCAATCCAAAATCGTACGTTCCTTTGTAAAAGCAAAGTGGAATCGTAATTCCAATTAGAATCAAAGGGAAAAATATCAATAAATTACTATCGAAATAACGCATTAGTTTTTTAAGAAAAGAATTATTTTGCATGTTTCTCGTTTAAAAAATGAAATGACTAATTGATTATTTCTTCAAGTTTTACCAAGGGAAAATATGGATATACAATATTCGTGAGATTTTATAGTTCTTTTTTGCAAAAAGCAATAATACTAAAACAATTATCATTACTTGCCAAAATGTGGATAGTTGCGGAAAAAAAGTTGCGCAAAGTACAAATGCAATAATCGATTGTAAAACAGCAAATCCATAACTAATGTACATTGCTCCTAGGAAATAACCAGGCTCTCGATCAAATCGGTAATCGCATTTTTCACACTTTTCATTCATTTGCGGCATTTTAAATATACCTGTGCTTTTTTGAAATACTAATCCTTGACTACAATGTGGACATTTATCCATAAAAACATTGGATAAAAGAGAATGTTTTTTTGCTTGTGAAACCATGGATTAAAGGTACGTATTTATTAGTGAAATGGTGATTTTTAACCTTTTTATTTGTAAGTTAATTTCTTGGATTTTTAAGTTTCGTTTATTGTTAAAACTGACTCCAAGCCGACAAATTTAAAAGCTATTAATTATTTGTAAATTCAAGTTTAGAATTTGAAAGAGGTAATTAGTCGATCTTAAAAATTACTGGAATTGTATAATATGAATGAACTTCTTTAAGATTAACTTTTGCTGGTTTCCATTTTGGCATGGATTTAATTAATCGAATAGCTTCTTTATTGCATTCATTACATTCATTGATTCCTCGTAAAACGGAAACATTCGAGATTTCACCTTTTTTTGAAATAATGAATTTGAGATACACTTTTCCTTCAATTGCAATTTCACGAGCTGATTCAGGGTATTTCAAATTATCTTTTAAGTATGCTTTTAAAGCTTCAGTTCCACCAGGAAATTCAGCTGATTCATCAACAATAGTATAAATTTCTTCTTCTTGTCTTTTTTCAGGTTTCATTTCAACAACAGGCTCTTGTTTAGGTTCAATTTGAACAAACTTTTGTTTTGGAGTTTCTTCATCAAAACTTTGTTGTGATTCCATTTGAATTGGATTTATTTCCTGATCTGTAATTACAGGAGGGATGAATTGGATCGTTTTACCTTTGTTTTTTTTCCAATATAACGCTTCTAAACGAGCGCTTTCGGCTTCTTTTTTTTCTCTTTCCTTCATCCAAAGTGAATGCTGTAAATATAATTTTTCAGCTTCAATTTTTGTTTCTTCCATTCGAGAATAAAATTCTTTATAAAATTTCATATTTTCATTGCATTCTTCATTTAAATAACTAGATCTACTTAGCTGAAATTGAATGTATTTATCTTGTAATTCTGTGTAGAAGTTTAAACTTTGATTTTGTTCAAAAATGCGTTCATTCCATTCGGTTTTATTGCCAGTCTTTAGTGGCAATATTAAAGTGGGCATTAGATTGTTTAATGTGTTTTTATCAGATATGAGACGATTGGATAGGTCTTTATTTGAGGAGGAAATTGAATTTATTTGATCTATGTAAAGTTCAAATTCTTTTTCGTTTAATAAAATATATCGAGTATTTAATTCTTCAAAATACTGACTGGATTCAGTTTTAAAATTCTCTTTACATGTCGCAATATTTTCATAGAAATTCTTGAAATAAGTCAAATTTTCTTTCGATTTTGGACTTTTGAAATTAGCAATTGAAGCTAATAGAGAATCATTAGACTTTTGAACTAGTAACGTGGCACTGTCAACTTTATGCTGATTTAGTTGAATGACTTTTACTAAACTATCGTGTTTTGAAATTAATTGACTGTTCAATTTCTTTTTAGATTGACCAAACAATACGAATTGTGTAAAAACCACAAGAATCGTCAATAAAATTGATGAGTACTTCTTTCTCATTTTTGTAAATTACAACATGTTACTTTTACTAAAATAATGATTTGTTTACTTGTTGGATGTTCTAGAAACTTCTAATATTAGTTTTACTTATCTTCAGATGGAATAATTGAAATTGATTTCTGAAAAATTAGATTGTTCGGAATCGTAATTATCTCTCCTTCTTTTGTTTTAAGATGAACAAAGAAAAAAGTCAAATCTCGAACTTCACCTTCAAAAGGAAAATCTTTGTCTAGAACTGTTATGTAGTCTCCAAATTTTAAAGGATGATTAAAAAACAAAAGTATACTTGAAGTTATATTGGAAAGTAATGACCATTGTGCAAAAAAAGCAATACCAATTGCAGTTAAAATAGAACTAGCAAAAACTGCAATTTCATTTTGTTTAAGTCCCCAAATTGCCGCTATAAAAATTACAGCTGCAATTGAAGAGAAAAAATGAACGACTTTAATTAAGATTTTTCTTCTCGTTCGTTGTAGATGTTTGTTTTTTAAATAGCGATTTATCGTGTTTTTTGTCAAATAGAAAATGATTATATAAAGAAGTATAACAATCAATGTCTCTATTATTTGCACTTTTTGAATTCCCATAACCTTAATTTAATTAATGTAGCAAATGTAATTGCAAATTGTTTTATTTAAGTTGTTTTTAACCTTTAAAATCCAAAGAAGAAATTTTAAGTTAGTTTATTTCTAAATTGCTATATGGCTAAATTGAAATAAGATTTCCAATTGAGGCTTAAGATTCGCTTTTGAGATTATATGCATAAAAAACTTATATATTCCTAGAATAGCAAAGTGGACACTTATCCGACAACTTATTGATTTCTGGAATTCGGGGAAATACCCGAAGTGTTTCGGGGATAAGGCAGAACTCCCATTTTGCAATTCTGGAATTTTCCAAAGTGGACATTTATCCTGCAAGGTCCCATTTTTGCAATTAGGTGAAATTACATACGATTAGGTAAAAAGGACTAATTGAAAAACATCAACTTTGAGAATTTCCAATGTGGACACTTAGCCTACAACGTATCGCTTTCTGGAATTCGGGGAAAACCCCGAGGGGTTTCGGGTAAAAGGCAGAACTCCATTTTTGCAATTCTGGAATTTTCCAAAGTGGACATTTATCTTACAAGACCCCATTTTTGCAATTAGGTAAAATTACCTACGATTAGGTAAAAAGGCCTAATTGAAAAATATCAACTTTGTGAATCTCCAATGTGGACACTTAGCATACAAAGTCTCGCTTTCTGGAATTCGGGGAAATACCCGAAGGGTTTCGGGGAAAAGGCAGAACTCCCAATTATCAATTTTGCAATTTTCCTAAGTGGACATTTATCCTACAACCACAATCAAATTCTTTCAAATTGTTCCCAATGATGTTTCGCATCTTCTATCAATCGCTCTTCAATTATAATCAAACTTGATTTTAAGAAGGCTAATTTCTTTTTCCGTATAAATCTCGTCCGAATTTGATACTCTCCTTCAATAAATTTCAAAATTATTCTATCCGGCGCTATATTGTAAAATCCCTCAAGAACAGGAGTTAAAATTTTATCTTGATTTTTGAAAGTTAAGTTTTTTTCTAGTTTTAGAAAATGATTCAAATTACTTAGTAATCCAGAAATTGAATAAATCAATAACATAAAACTTAAAGAAAATTTCATGTCATTTATCCATGTAATTGAAAAAAACATGATTAACAAGAGATACAAAATCGTATTAAAAGTATTTATTTTGGTAGTTCTATAGACTCTAGTCGAAAGAAAGACTCTAGTCAAATAGGTGTAAATTGAAAGTGTAAAAATAAAAACACCAAGTGAAATATCTAAAATAGAATTTTTACTATCATCAAAATTTAGAATGTATATAAAGAAACAAATAGTTATAAAAACTAAAATGATGTTTGATTTATTCGATTTTATGTGATCAATTATCATACGATTCTTTTTTGCACAAAAAAGCGTCCGAAGACGCTTCAATTATTTCGGGAAAAATTGTGGACTTGTCTCTTCCATCGGAGACATGTACTTTTTCAAATTCTGCTCGTCGTTTTGATTTAAAATCATTAACATATTATCAGATTCAACAATAATATAGTTGTGCAATCCTTGAATCAAAGCCAATTTGTCATTTGGTAAATTCACAATGCAATTTTCTGAATTAATCATGTGAACATTGTCTCCAATTACTGCATTTCCATTGTAATCTTTGTCTAAATGTGTGTACAAACTTCCCCAAGTTCCTAAATCCGACCAATCGAAAGTTGCTAAAACTACATCTACATTTTTAGCATTTTCCATAATTGCAAAGTCAATCGAAATGTCCTCGCAAACTGAAAAACAATAGTCAACATATGCTTGTTCTTGGTCGGAATTGTATAACTCAGATTTGTGTGTAAACAATTCGTGTAATTCAGGTTTGAATTTTTTCAAGGAATGTAAAATCGTATCAGCTTTCCAAATGAAAATACCGGAATTCCAATAATAATTTCCGCTTTTCAAATAAATTTCAGCCATTTCACGGTTCGGTTTTTCCTTGAAATGTTTCACGTCTTTCACTTGTCCTGGTAAAATATCTCCATCCTCAGTAAATTCGATGTAACCATATCCGGTATCAGGACGTGTTGGCTTAATTCCTAAAGTAACCAATCGGTGATCTGAATTCGCTGTTTCAATAGCTGTTTGAACGATTTGGGTGAATTTATCTTCTTTTAAAATCAAATGATCTGAAGGTGCAACAACCAAGGTTGCATTTGGGTTCATTGAATATATCTTAGCTGAAGCATATGCAATACATGGAGCAGTGTTTTTTCTTTCAGGCTCACATAAAACTTGATCAAAAGTCAATTCTGGCAATTGTTCCATGACAATTCCACGATAACTTGCATTCGTTACAATGTAAACATTTTCAGCAGGACAAATTGACAATAAGCGCTCGAATGTCATACGTAACAATGATTTTCCCATTCCTAAAACATCTAAAAATTGTTTTGGTTTTTGAGGAGTTGACATGGGCCAAAAGCGTGATCCAATACCACCAGCCATTATGATGCAATAATTGTCTTTCATCTATTTTTTTATTCGTTTGTAATCAATTTTATTTCTGCGTGTGTGTGAACCAAAAATTGTCGCTTGGTATTCACTTCTTCACAAACATAGCGTGTTCGTCTCAATTCTCCTTTTCGAAAAACGCGCCCACTCAATGCAAATGTACTGTTTTTGGGAATATCCGAAAGTAAGGTTTCATTTTCCTTTTGTAGGTCGTACTTGCGTAAAGCTTTTGATAATTGTAAATCAGTACAAGAAGAAGCTTTCATGTTTACCAATGAGTTGACCAAGGCAATCTCTAAATCTTTAGGAATCAATTGTAAATGTAAGGCATTAAGAATTAATTTTCGGTAACAAGCTTTCCATTCTTCCCCATGTGGTTTTACAGATCGACCAAATTCCACATAACAATGTAAATGGGCAAATTCATGTAAAGTTGTCACTAAAAAACTATACTTATTTAAATTTCCATTCACTGTAATTTGATGATGTTTTACAGGAGGAAATGGCGCTCGATAATCACCTAATTTAGTTGCTCTAGGTTTTGCAACCACAAATTTACACGGATATTCCAAAATCAAATCAGCAACTAATTGCTCAAAACCATCCGGAAGATAGCGCGACAATTGGTCTAATAATTTTTGTTTTCGTTCGTTGCTGATCATTAAAACAAATGTCAGGATTTATTTCATTCTTTTTTCGTTAAAAACATGAAGTTTTGAACACTCTTTTTTTATTATTCTTGAATGAATTTCACCTTTTTCAAAATTCCATTTTCAATTATTTAAAAAAATCCACTAATTTAGCCGTTCAATGAAAGTACTAAGCAATATTGGTAAATATTTTTCGATGCTTTTTGTGGTTTTTTCGAAACCTGAAAAGTGGAAAGTTTTTTGGAAACGTTTGTTTTCAGAAATTGAATTAATCGGTGTGAAATCGATTCCAATTGTTGCATTAATGTCTGCGTTTATGGGAGGTGTAATTGCTATGCAAACTGCATCAAACATGGAAAACCCTTTGTTACCAACATATACTGTAGGATATATTACTCAATCAAGTACGATTTTGGAATTCTCACCAACAATTATTTCCTTGATTCTTGCTGGTAAAATTGGGTCAAACGTTGCTTCGGAAATTGGAACAATGCGTGTTACAGAACAAATCGATGCACTTGAAATAATGGGGGTAAACTCAATTGCTTTTTTAGTATTGCCAAAAACGTTAGCTTCAGTTTTATTTTTTCCAATCCTTGTTATTTTCTCAATTGGACTTAGTTTAATTGGAGGATGGGCTGCATTGACTTTATCAGGATTATTGTCTACAGAGGATTATTTATATGGAATTCGTTACGATTTTGATACGTTTTTTGTCTTTTATGCGCTAACGAAAACAGTTGTATTCGGCTTCTTAATCGTTACTATTTCTTCGTTCTATGGTTATTACACGAAAGGTGGCGCTCTAGATGTTGGACGTTCATCCACTCAGGCTGTTGTTTCTTCAAGTGTCGCAATTTTAATTGCCAATTTTTTACTCACTCAAATGTTCTTATTGTAATGGTTGAAGTTAAAAATGCATTTAAAACGTTTGGTGATAACACTGTATTGAAAGATGTTTCAGCTGTTTTTCATAAAGGAAAAGTGAACTTAATCATTGGACAATCAGGTCAAGGAAAATCCGTTTTAGCAAAATGTATCGTTGGTCTACATGAACTAGATTCAGGTGAGATTTTATATGACGGTCGTGATTTTTCGAAAATGGATCGTCTGCATAGAAAAGAAATTCGAACTGAGATCGGAATGTTATTTCAAGGTTCAGCATTATTCGATTCAATGACTGTTGAAGAAAACATTATGTTTCCATTGACAATGTTTACGAATCAAACCAAAGCTGAAATGCTTGATCGGGTGAATTTTTGTTTGGAACGTGTTAATTTAGCGGGTCGAAACAAACTTTTTCCTTCAGAATGTTCTGGTGGTATGCAAAAAAGAATCGGAATCGCTCGTGCAATCGCTATGAATCCGCGTTATTTATTTTGTGATGAACCAAACTCTGGATTGGATCCGAAAACGTCAATTGTAATCGATAATTTAATTCGTGAGATTACTTATGAATACGAAATGACTACGATTGTGATTACACATGATATGAACTCTGTTATTGAAATTGGAGATAATATTTCGTTTATTTATCAAGGTCAAAATTGGTGGACAGGTGATAGAAAATCAATTATTACAACAGATAATCCCGAAATCAATAGTTTCGTTTATGCTTCTGAATTCATGAAAGAAATTAAGGAGTCAATGATGAAAAACTACAAATAATAAATTCAAACTAGTGCTTTACGGAATACAACTATTGCCTTTTGCCATCTAACTATTGCCTGATCACTATTCCCTATTGCCTTTTTCAAATCACTCAATAATATACGTCCAGTAAAACTTTCTTCTTATTCCCATCCAAGTATTTATATAGATTCGGGAAAAACTCATTCGAAAGCATCACACAACCCTCACTGTTACAAATCTCTGTCAATTGTTCTTCGAAGGGCACGCATTGGTAGGAGTGAAGTACAACATAACGTTCAAAAGCTTTGTTATTAGTAGTTTCTAAACCATTTAATTTGTAAGCTGGACCGAAATTCCCATTGTATTTTCCTCCAACTGTATAAACGCCAAGCGAAGTCATTAATGAACCAGGAGTATTACTAAATTGCAATGAGTCTTCAATTCCAGTTTCGGATCCAACTCCATGTGCAACAACAGCTTCTTCTACAATTGAATCAGTTGTTAAGTCAACAATAAAAAAGCGATAATTACCAGACATGATTCGTGCATCCATAAAAAACGCATACTTTGAATCGTAAACAGCTGGTTTTATTGCTATCCATGATTTTATTTTCGTTATTTCTACCTGTAATCGTTCTTTTTTGATCTTTTCTTTTGATTCTTTTTCAAAATTAGGAATCGAATAATTACAACTCGAAATAGAAAAGTTGCAAATCAATAAAATGGAAACAAATAGATAATGCATTTTCGAAACTAAGCAATATTTTTTTAGCTACCTTTGGTAAAAAGTTAAAAAATGCAAAACCGTCAATATATAGCAATCGTAGGAGGAATCATTGTAGCTGGAGCCTTTAGTTTTATCTTCGATACTTTGGGTAAATTAATGTATCCATCAACTTTTCCAACAGATTTGAGTGCATTAACAAAAGAAGGTCGATTGAACTTAATTGAACAAATGCCTTTTATGGCAAAAGTTTATAGTTTAATTGGTTCCGCAGTTGCAGCTTTTGTTGGAGCAGCAATCTCAACTTTTGTATCAGGTCGAAAAGACATCAAACCAATGCTAGCGGTTGAAACTGTTTTATTTGCTTTTGCTGTGATGAAAATGCTTGCGAATCCTTATCCCGCTTGGATTTGGGTGTTGACTCCAGTTGCCTACTTTGTTCTTGGTTATTTGACATATAAGTTCTTGAAAAAGAATGATGCTGAAATAATAGAATAAAAGTAGAATGCGTTTAGTTGTTTTTATCATTTTAACTTTTGTTTCTTTTGAAACATTAGCTCAGTTTTCGGATACAATAACGGGTTTTAACAGCAAAATTGAAGGAGAGGAAATAACCTATTTTTCTCCAAGGAAAAAATTTGCAGATCGTGCTTTATTAACTCGCGCAAATGGAAAATCTTCAATTTCTTGGAATGCTCCGCTTTATTATACCGAAAAACTTGAAGATCAAGATCATACTTCTACAACTTATTCTTTTTTACTTGGTTTTTCAAGTGGAACAAGTAGCGCAGAAAGAACATTTAGATTGGAATTTAATGGTTCATTAAACGTCGATATCGTTACTCCTCTGAAAAAGAAAGGTCCTTTTAATCTGAAAGGAGAAAATGGTGAGCTTTCGTATGAATTTGTACTTGAAGAATACGACCAAAATGGAGATGCTTTCGGGATGCTTTACGTGACTCTTCCTGCAAAATATCTGATGGATATATCTCAGTTTAGTTTAACAGGAGTCGATGAAGGAAGTCGCGATTGGATGATGGTTTTTATGTATGAAAATGAGTTCAAATGTGATGTAAGTCTAACGAATTTAATCTCTAAAGAATCAAAACGTCAAGTTTCAATTGATGTAGACAATCCTTATCCAACTGGAACTGAATTAAGTGTTAAATCAAACTACTTCAACGATAAATTCAAATTGAAATATGGTTTTAACCATTTAACTTTTTTCACATACGATGAATCGTTTGTTGGTATTGATTCGATTGTTCTTCAAGTAAAAGATAGAATCTATGATCGTATTATCGAAGCTAAAGTTGTGAAACCTTATACCTTTCATATAATTCATCATTCCCACAACGATATTGGTTACTCACACCTTCAAACTGAAGTGGAAGAAATTCAAAATCAAAATATCTATTCAGCTCTTAGATGGATCGAAAAAAATACAACTAAAACAATCGAAAGTAAAGCGATTTGGCACATTGAATCCCTTTGGGCGGTAGAGAATTTTCTTCGAATTGCCTCCGAAAATGACAAAACGCGATTCTTTAATGCTATTAAGTCAGGGAATATTGTTCTTTCTGCTAATTATGTCAATGTATTAACTGGCTTATGTCTCAACGAAGAATTAAACTGGTTGCTTGAATATGCAAAAATGAATGAATCAAATTTCGGTAAAATTGACATGGCAATGATTACTGATATTCCCGGAATTACAGCTTCTGGACTTCGGAATTATCTTAGAAATGACATTTCCTATTTGTCTTTGGGTCCAAATTACGTTCACGCATTTCCAGATCACGGTGATCGAGTAGGAGGTGTCATTAACAATCAAGGAGATAAAACATTTTATTGGAAAGATCACAAGAATGACAAAGATTCACTTCTTGTATGGACTGCTGGAAAAGGCTACTCTTTTTTTCACAACATTCAAGAACAGGAAAAGAAAGATAAATGGGAAGACCGCATTTCAGCTTATTGTCAAGAGTTAAATGACAAAAATTATCCGTTTGAAATGGTTCAATTGCGTTACACTAAAAAAAGTGATAATGGACCTGTCGATACAAACTTATGCGCTTTCGTTGAAAATTGGAATCTGCTCTACAAATATCCGAAACTTCAAATAAGTTCTGTTCCTACTTTATTTCAAGAATTTGAGAAAAAGTATGGAAAAGAGATTGCTACAGTTACTGGAGAAATTTCACCTTACTGGGAAGATGGAGCATATTCAACAGCTTTTGAAGAAGCTAATTTGCGACTTTTAGTGAAGAAAACAATTGCTTTAGAACAATTCTTGAAAAAGAAAAAATCAATTAAAAAGTACACAAATGAGCTGTATAAATTACACCGAAATATAGTCTTGTTTCAAGAACATACTTGGGGAGCTTGGTGCAGTATTTCTGATCCAGAAATTCCCTTTACAACGGAACAATGGAAATATAAAAAAGCATTTTTGGATTCCGCTCAATTTTACTATTTTCATCTTGAAAAACTTTCTGGTTTTGTTTACAATCAAAAGAATACCAAAAGAAAAAAATCAACTCTAATTAGTTCTTTTAAAGTTGATCCCCAACATGGTGGAATCGTTTTATTCCATAAAAACGACAATCCAATAACTTCATCAGACACATTAAATTTGTTTGAACCTTTGTATTCTTTGGGAATTAATCCTACATCAGTAAATCGAGCGGTTTTCAAATCTTCAAAAGAGATATCAAACACAAAGGAAATAATGTGTATGGAAGTTGAGTTAAGTTTGCCCTCCATTCCAAATTTAAAAATGATTTACACCCTTTATAAAAATCAAGGTAGAGTTACTTGCCGATTTGTTTTTGATAAGTTGGAAGAGAAAAACAAAGAAGCTTTACATTTTGCATTTCCATTTAATTCCCATACTATTTCATATACTTCAGGAGAACGGAATCTTACAATTACTAAAGATCAATTGCCAGGCTCAAATGTAGATTTCATTTGTACAGAAGATCAAGTGAAAATGATAAATGAGAAATATAAATTCACGATCAATTCACCCGCCTTTAATTTATTTGAAATTGGAACGTTGATTGATGAAACGACAATCAATGGGGTAAAAGTATGGAATCAAAATCCAACGAATCTTGAAGTTGTTTATTTATATGTTTTGAATAATTATTGGCATACAAACTACAAAGCATATCAAAGTGGACATTTCGATTTTGAAGTGGAAGTTTTCATCGAAAAAATTAAATCATAAAAAAAGTCACTCCGTTTTGAAGTGACTTTAATCTATAGATTCTTTATTTTATTTCAATAATGCTTCTAAAGCAGTTGCCAAATTTTCATCAGCAGAACCAAATTTTGCTTTGTAGTCATTGTTTGCTTTTTCAATTACTTGGAAAGCTTCATCACGTCCGTATACATGCGTGATTTCAACATTTTTTGCTCCACCATCTAAATCTTTGTAAGTCAAGAAAAAGTGACGAACACGATCAACAACCAATTTTGGCATTTCAGAAAGATCATTGATTTCACCGTAAGCTTGGTCACCTTTTAAAACAGCGATAATTTTATCATCTGCTTCACCACCATCTAACATTCTGAATCCACCTATAACTTTAGCATCACACAAAATATTTCCATGATTAAATGAACGTTCAGATAAAACGCAAATGTCTAATGGATCACCATCACCAACGATATTTGTTCTTCCCGTTTTTTCGTTAGCGAAAGCTGCAACTTCAGTATCACAATAAGTTTGAGGAATAAAACCATACAAACAAGGCATGTGATTGGATAATTTTTGTGGACGATCCACCATAATGTATCCGCTAGCTTTATCGATTTCGTATTTTATTGAGTCACTCGGAATGATTTCGATGAAGGCATTTACAATTGCAGGAGATTTTTCACCTAACTCAATTCCATGCCAAGGGTGCGAAGTAAATCGCTTCGACATTGCATCAATTAACGCTTTAATTTCTGTTTTCATGTGTTATAAATTTGTTTTTCAACGGTCATTTGAAATTTGCAGCAATGAGATCATTTATTTCAAGAAATGGTCAAAATCATTTCATTATGCGAATTTCACGGGGGCAAAAATACTTAATTTACGCTTTCGTTTTGCGAATTCAAGTTTTTTTCAAATTCAAGTTGAAAATTTTACGAATAACAGAATTCATTAGTAACTTTGGAAAATCAAAAAACTTAAAGTAAAAAAGATGATTGCTGCAAATAATCCCGCTTTGAAATCTTGGGTAGAAGTACCTGTAAATTCAGATTTCCCAATTCAAAACTTACCATTTGGTGTTGTATGTGGAGACAATTTTTCTCCTCGTGTAGTTTCTCGAATTGGAGATAAAGTAATTGATTTGAAATCTTTATTTGTTTTAGGGTACTTGGAAAACTTACCTTTTGAAATGAATGATTTCGATGCGAAAAGCTTGAATTCTTTAATGAAAAAAGGAAAAAAATCGGTTCGTGATTTACGTAATCGTTTATCAAAGTTGTTTGATGTGAATTTTACTGATTTACAAAAAAACAATCATCATGTTGAACAAGTTTTAATTTCAATTGATTCGATTCAAATGTGTATGCCAGTTGAAATTGGAGATTATACCGATTTTTATTCTTCACGAGAACATGCAACAAATGTTGGAATGATGTTCCGTGATCCTGCGAATGCATTGTTGCCGAATTGGTTGTGGATTCCCGTTGGATACCATGGTAGAGCTAGTTCAGTAGTGATTTCTGGAACACCAATTCACAGACCGAAAGGACAAATCAAACCTTCTCCAGAAGAGAATCCGATTTTTGCTCCATGTAGAAATTTAGACTTTGAGTTAGAAATGGCTTTCATAACATTTGATGGAAAACCATTGGGTGATTCTATTTCAACAGCCGAAGCAGAAGATTATATTTTTGGAATGTGTTTGTTCAACGATTGGTCGGCACGTGATATTCAAACGTGGGAATATGTTCCATTGGGACCATTCTTATCGAAGAATTTTGCTTCATCAATTTCTCCATGGATAGTTACCTTGGATGCATTGCAACCATATAAAGTGGACGGACCAACGCAAGAACCAGAAGTTTTGTCCTATTTAAAATACGAAGGACAACTGTCTTATGATATTCAATTAGAAGTTGCAATTGAAGCTGAAAACAAAGTTGAAACAACAATCTCACGTTCAAATTTCAAATACATGTATTGGAACATGGCGCAACAATTAGCGCATCATACAGTAAATGGATGTAATGTTCGTGGAGGAGATTTAATGGGTTCAGGAACAATTTCAGGTCCAACACCAGATTCATATGGTTCGATGTTGGAATTAGCTTGGAAAGGAACAAAACCATTGAAAATGAACGATGGTTCCGAACGCAAATTCATTCAGGATCATGACACTGTTATTATGAGAGGATATTCTGAAAAAGATGGAGTTCGAATTGGATTTGGTGAGGTTTCAGGAAAGATTCTGCCAACGCGATAAGTAAGGGGCGCGAGTAAGGGGCGCGATATGTAAGGGCGCGATTAATCGCGCCCTTACTCGCACCCCTTACTTATCGCATCAAATACATTTTACCAAACTCCTTGTGGAAATACAAATCTGCGCCTGATTCTCTTAACTTGATAGCACTTCCGTTGAGTTTTGTTTCAACCTTGTACAAATAAACGCCATTTGCTAATTGATCCCCAAAGTCATCACGTCCGTCCCAAGCGTATTCTGTAATATTTCGGCCAATTTTAATTTCACCAATTTCCTCTTCATTGATTGTTTTAACAACTTTACCAGAAACGGTCAAAATTTGAATGCGAATGTCATCTGGAACTTCGCTACCAGTTAATGTGAATACAAAACGCGTACTTGTACTAAATGGATTCGGATAGTTCATCATTTGAGTAATCGTTGATTCATGAACCACTTCAAATTCAATTTTATAAGCAAAATCTCCTGACAAATTGTTCGATCGATCACTTCCTTGAACGGATAATTCATAAATTCCATCTTGTTCAAAATAAGCTGGATAACGAATGATGAACTTTTTATTACTAGTATTTGCTGGAATCCATTCTAAAGTTGCATTGCCATTAACATCAATAAATGGAATACGTTTTTGAACTCCGCTTGGATCTGTCAAATAAATTCCAAAAAGTGTAGTGTCAGAAATATTATCCATCACCAAATATGGATTGTCATCTTTCAACGTAATTAGAATCTCAGAAGTTGGATTGACAATATCACGATTCAAAATGTGTTCGCCATTAAATGTGACATCTAAAATCGGATGTTCATCGTCTCCAATTACAAAAATTGGAATTTGACAGATATTATTGAAATGATATTGTTCTAATTGATCGGTCATTAGAGTTCCATTAATGTATGGATTAACTTCTGTCCAAATCACATTGTATCCAGCTAAATTCAACGAACTAAATGCAACAGTATCTCTAAAAGTTTGTCCGACACGAAGTGAATCTTGACGTGGATAGGATATAAAATTCTTAATGTGATCATCCCCCTCAATCCAATAGGAAACTAAAAGCGAATCCATTGGAAATTCACTTACATTTTTTATATCAAAAGCAAATGCACCACTTTGACCTTCAAAAATAGTATCAGTCAATAATGAAAAATAATATCCATTTGTTCCATCAATAGCTGCTTCAGGAACAGGAGAATACAATACATGTAAACGATCCACTTGTCCAGGTGTTAAATTAGAAACATCTGAATGATAAACTCCAATTTGAATATAAGGATAAACACTTGCATCAATTAATGAATTCAAATTAAGAATTGAATCATTAGGAGTGAAAAATGTATCAATCGTATTCACATATTGAGCATAAACATCAAATTGTTTTATTTGTATACGTACACTATCTGTTGATGGATTTTCTAAAGAATCTCTTCTCCAATAAACTGATTCCCAATTGAATGATGGGCCAATGATAGGGCTGGTTTCAATTCCTATATAATTTGGACGATAAACATCTGCTTTCAAAAACAATTGAGGGCCATTAATTATAGCAATGTCAGTAGGCCAAATTTTAGTTTGTGTTTGAGTAGTTATTCCTTTCTTAAAGAAAACCGCCATTGGAGCGTCAGTCAATGTATCAACAATATTCGTTGCTCCTAAGTTTTGGAAAGTTGTAAACAAAGATGGGTACAATGAATCCCAATAACTGTAATATGCAGCAACTGGTGCGTAAACGACAACATAATTGCTATCTGGAATTCCAGAAGTTAACATGTTTTCCAAATTTGCTAACTGAGTTGCATCAGATTGATCGAATACAAAGTATTTTTCATAGCGATTTCGACACCCACAATTGTTGTTGTAATTTCCAAAATCCATTGACGGGTCATTATTTGGAGCAGCTCCTCCAGGACAATGAGTTTTCCACGCTTGAAGTGTAATAGGATCGACAACACCAACGTAAATAGCAGGTAAAAGTCCACAAGTTGCATAATCTTGTTGTTCACCGTTTATTTGCCAATCATTTGCAGTCGTATAACTATCGAAGGCATTTATAGTAATAACGTTTAATTGACTTACTGGGAATTCACGCTTACGATCTGTTCGATTGTATTCAATTCCTGCAAAACTATTGTTCTTAAATTGGAAAAAATGATCTTGTCCCCATCCCCATTGATCTTTAATATATTGGAATGAAAACTCAGACCAGTTTAAAACTGAGCTATCAACAGCTACTCGCCAAAAATACACGCCACTATCAGCACAAATTAAAGGAAAATTTATTCCTGAACTATTAAGCCATTCATCGTATCGGACTTCTTTAACTCCACCAAGTTCACTTAAAGTAAATGTTCTAAATTGTGGACTATCATATGTATCTGTAGTATCTAATTGAAAAACATAAGTTCTTAATTCGGCTAGAGGGTTTATTGTAGAAGCTTTAACTGTAATTGTATCGTAAGGAACAACTGCATAATTATAAGGCCAAATTGGATTGATTCCATCGATGTTTAAAAAGAAATTTGCTGTCGCAGTATTGTTGGTGAATTCTTCAAATTGTTCATCAATAAAAGAAGGAATATCAACTGAAACTGTAAATGTGTTAATTCCCGCAGCGATTTGTGCTTGAAGTGGAAAACTTTTTACTAACGTGTAATCATAATTTAAACTATCAAGTGTAATTGTGTATACAGAATCAATATTTGTTCCAGGGAAATCTCTTTTAATTTCAACTTGTAAAGCTTGATTAACAGATTTTCCTAAGTTTTTAATTCTAATTGTTAAATACAAACTATCTGTATTTAAATTCACATTTGCTGGACTTAAACTTAAATCAGAATTTGTTACATGAATTTCAGGATTTGTATTGTAGTTAACACGCAGCAATGGATCACCATTTAAAACCATTTGACTACACATAGCTTCATATATTAGATTGAAACCTGGCCCTGTTGAAATACTATAAATATTTTGTAAATATTCGATTGTTTTTTTTATTTGATATCCAAAAGTTTCACCGTAATTCCTGTAAGAAAATTGACGATACAATTCTGAAGAGTAGATATATAAAGGAACGTCATATCCAACACCAACTGATGAAATAAAGGCAATCGCACCTTCTTGTGGTAAATTTACAAATCGTTCAGAAGTAACTCCAAAACCTGGTAAATATATATCCCCATTGTAACAAGAATTTCCAATTACAATTGGGTATTTCCCTGTGTTGTTCCAATTTAAAGGTTCATCAACATTAATTTCAAAACCATTGTTTGTGGTAGAAGCATGTCCAAAGAAATTCATAATGGAAACGCCATTTTCAATCTTTTCAGTTACTCCCGCTACAACATTTGGATCTAGAGGAGCGCTTGTAGTTTTGAAATAGCTAGTTACATTTCCAGCAAACAATGTGTCTTCAGCTATTGATTTCATTGAATTCATGAAACCTTGGAAATTAGTTTGTTGAATAGCATCAGATCCCCCTACAAAATGCAGAATTTGCTTTTGCCAATCTTTGGTTTCAACAAATGAAGATATACTTTGGTCTTGTAAAGCCTCATATTCTTGGACTTTAGATAAATAATTCTCTAAATCTGCATTTGTGTTAACACTAATTCTTCCAACAGGAATTAACGGATCCCATTTGGAACCGTTTAAATAAGATAATAATGCATTGTCAGAACTTGGAAAACCAAAAGTAGGCACAAAATTATTAGCTAACGCCGATGGATTTTGTCTTAAATAATATGGAGAAACACCTTTCCCTAAAAGAAATAACCCAACTGGTTTCTGAATACTTTGATCATAAATATAATCTACAAAACGACGAATTCCAACTGGTCCATTCTGAACTCCTCCACCAAAATGATGGTAAATTTCTTCTGATGAAATCATGATAACATTGTATCCACCACCTTGAAGACTTGTTCTATAATCACGGTAGTTTTCAGCTGCAGTTTTGAATGCATTTGGATAAACAAAAATTAAAGCTGAATCGATGTTTACACCAGTAAAATCAGTAAATTGAGCATCTGCATCTATTGATACAAGCGAAATGGGAATGATAGGATTCGTTTGATCAAAAATTCGAACATCAGTTTCTATTCCACTTGTGTTTTCAGGTAAATTAAATTGCCAAACACCACTAGAATTTACTGGTAGAACAGCTGTGTTTTGACTACCATAACCAAAAACAATTGGATTTCCACCCAGAGCTGATAAATCGACTCTAACTTTTGATTCGCCAACTTTATTCCGAACTAAAAAGCGATCAGAAGTTAAAAAGCTTGCATGCGGATTTCTTGCATAACTCAGTGTTGCATATGTTAGAACAAGTCGGTCTACTGATGATTCAATATTTGCAACGGCTTCATAAAATAGAGGTGTAGTTCCGTTTGATAAATCTGTTGGTTGAAATTCTGCATTTGATATAATTTGCTGATATCCGCTAAATACGGTGTCTTCAAATAACAAAGATGCACTTCCAAAGTTTAATCTTAAATGATGGTTGTTTAACAAAGATCCTAAAACAGTGGCATTTGAATTTGAAGTAACTCTGCAATGAACTTTGGGCTTTTGTCCTCCAATTCCAGTATAAACTTGAGGTGTTGAAAAATTTACACTCGTTTGACTATTACTTGAGGTTGCAACAACTTCTGCATTACCATAACCTTCACCATTTGCATATATTGAACCAGATGCATGGTCTTCAACTTTGCCTTCAATATACATTCCGGCATCTGCAATGACTGAATGAGAAATTACATAAGGAGCAGGTGTATATGTAGAGAAATTTTGATCTGGCTCAGTTTGATAGCGTAAACCATTTCCACTGTTTTTCCAAGAAAAATAATAGTAGTTTGTGTCTGAAATTAAACTATATCCGGGATTTGCCATTCTAGATGGGTCGAAGAATTGAACAGAGTCTAACCATCCGTCATTTTTATCTCCTACAAACAAGAAATAATCTCCAGGGTCGAAACTATTATCTCCATTATCAACCATGTAAAGTGGCACTTCTTTATCACGTCCAAAAATTTGAAATTGTGAACTTGAAATTCCTGAAACAGGAATTGAGTTTGAGATTAGAAAGTTGTAATCGATTCGGTATAAACCTGTTGTGTATACAGGGAATTTATAATATTTCTGCGAATAGTCTATCCATTCATTGCCATAATACTGCCCATAACTTGTAAAACAAGAAAAGAAAATTGTAGTAATGTAGAGTAGTCGTTTTAGCATAAATTATTGTTTTACAGCATTCTGTGGCTTGTTGAGTAGTAATCTTAATGAAATAACGTGTGAATATAATGCAACACTTGCATCGCCAATATCTGTAAATGCATAATCTAAATATACATTTTTGATATGAAGTCCAACTCCTATATTAGGTTGCAAAGTCCAATTTTTTGAATTATCGAAATTAGTAATCTGTTGAATATTTGAGATTCCACCTCTGATTGAAACTAAATCTTTAAACCCAAATGCTAATCCAAGATTTGGATCTACAGAGAATAAATTACTTTTAAGTAATACATTTCTTTTACCATCAGTTGTAATATTCAAATCCAATTCACCAGCTGCATAAATACCTTTTTTACCAAGTGGTTGTTTGTAATATCCTCCTAAAATAATTCGAGGCAAAGTAAGTTCTAATCCATTTTCTGGAATTTCATTCCCAGTTAAAGTAAACACTTCTTGAGTTGTTTCATCTAAATTAAAAATCCATGCATTGAATGTGGATGTTACATCACGAACAACAAGACCAAATTTCAAACGGTCACTTTTTTCGTATTTCGCACCAGCATCGATTCCAAATCCCCATGACTTCGCAAAATCACCAACTTTTCGGTAGATAATTTTGAAATTTCCACCGACACTTAAACCTGGAATTTTCATTTTTCGAGCATACGAAAATAAAAACGCATAATCTGCAGCAGTGAATAGTGTGATGCGGTCGTAATCAATTCTTCCTTCGTTGTCAATTAATTGAGTTGTATTTGGAATATCATCAACGGCAAAACGAATGACAGAAAACCCTGCACTTGAATTTGAATCAATTTGATGTGCCAATCCTAAGTAATCGTATTTTGCAATTCCAGCAAAGTATTCAGAGTGCATGAAACCAACATCCAACCATTTTTTTGTACCCGTTAATCCAGCTGGATTCCAATAACCACTATTTACACCTTCAGTTTGTGCGACAACAGCGTTAGACATTCCAAGTGCATCAGCGCCCACACCAATAGATAAAAACTCGTTTGAATATTTTGGAGCTACCGTTCCTTCATTTTGTGAAAGTCCGGTAATTGCGACAAGTGAAAAAGAAATGATGGAAAGAAATGTGTTTGTTTTCATGCGATATTTTCTGTTGCAACTATAACTCCTAAAAATTAAAAAAATTGTGTTCTTTTACTTGTTCTATAAAATAGAATGTAAATTTACGTCAATTAATCGAAAAAAATACACGCAAATATTCATTCAAAGTATGAAAATGTTCAATGTACCCAATTTAATCACCGCAGGAAATCTCTTGTGTGGAATTTTTGCAATCATTTTAGCATTTGCTGGACGAATAGATATTGCACCTTATTTCATTTTTGCTGCTGCGATTTTAGACTTTTTCGATGGTTTTGCAGCACGATTGTTGAAACAGCATTCCGAATTGGGAAAACAACTGGATTCATTGGCAGATGTGATTAGTTTTGGATTAGCGCCGGGGATAATTTTATTTATAACTTTAATTTATTCTTTGTGGACTTTTGACAAAAACCCATTGTTGCCAGATTATACAGAATCATTTACAGTATTTTCCACTTTAGAACAAATAGTTTTGCATCCTAGTGTTAATTTGTCTTGGGTTTTAATTAGTTTATTGATCCCAGTTTTTTCAATGTTCCGTTTAGCAAAATTCAATATAGATACACGTCAATCGGATTCATTCATTGGTTTACCAACTCCCGCAAACACAATTTTCTTCATGACTTTCCCGTTGGTTTTGAGTTCGGAAATTAATAAAACGGGGTGGGCACACGACTTGATTATTCAATTAATGAATCCTTGGATTATGATTCCAATGATCTTGATTATGTGTTACTTATTGATCGCTGAATTACCACTTTTCGCA
>JBKDZA010000307.1:0-4771 GCA_046308455.1 Fluviicola sp. | reverse complement strand
TAAAATCCTTTTGGTATTTTAATGCTTTGGTATTCGGCAAAACAATATTAATTGACTTGTTGAAATCCTTTAGTAAAACTTTAAAATCATCTCTTCTATTAATAGGTTCAATAAATCGAACTGCTGAATCTATGAAATTATCTCGTTCGTAGTTTCTATCAATTTTCATCGGTCTAAAGAAGTCCACTAACTTCGTGTGATTCATCTCCAGCTTTGGGAATTCCTCGCTAATATTTTTCAAAATATCATCTGGTCGTAAATCACCCGAAAAAATATCTAAAGCTTGAATTAAGTAGGATGTGATTCCATTGTAATCAACGATGTAACCAGCATTTTTACCTTTTCTAGAACGGTTAACTCTAGCAATAGCTTGTAAAAGGTTGTGTTCTTTTAGTGGTTTATCCAAATATAAACACGAAGCAATTGGAGCATCCCAACCAGTCAACAACATATCAGACACAATCATGAGCGCAGTATTGTTGAATTTCTTTTTACCAGATTTTTCTGTTTCATATTCGTTTCCAAATGGTAATTTGAAATCATCCGTTTCATCTTTTATGTTTTCTGGTGGAACAACATAAATAGGTCTTTTATTACTTGGATTATTCCTGTTCCATTCTAGGGTTTCATAGTATTCTTTTGCAATAGCATCCGACTTTGGTGAACTAATACTGACAACTACTTTTGATTCAAAATTATGATAACCTTCATCTTTTAACTTCTGTAACATCTGCTGGTATTTGATAGCAGATTCTCTGCCACTACAAACCAACATTGCTTTATGTCCATCTGCGTAAATCTTGTTTTGATAGTGATTTAGCATGTGCTTTACAATGTCTTCAATTCGTTCTGATGATAGTTGGTATTTGCGAAGTGCTTCTCGTTTGAGTTTGTCTTTTTTTTCTTCCGATGCTTCAGCAAATTTCAATTCAAATTCTTTGTCTAGTTCTTCTTTTTTAACATCCAATTTGGCAATACCCTCATCGTATAACAATTTAACTGTTGCGCCATCTGCAACGGCTTCTTTTATGGTATAAACGTCAATATATTCTCCACCATAGAATTCACCTAATGTAGATTTATCTTCTTTTGAAATAGGTGTTCCAGTGAAAGCTATGAACTTTGCATTTGGCAAAACAGTACGCATAAATGAAGCTAGAAATCCATAATGGCTTCGATGTGCTTCATCAACTAGTATGTATAAATTTTCTTTTTTGGAAAGTTCTTCTAGTTCAATTTCTTCCCGTTCAATCTCAACCCATTTACCATTTTGAAGTTCTTTGGTAATCTTAATGAGTTTATTTTCTTTTAGATGTTTCTCAACCATCAAATGACCTCGTTCTTCCAGTTCTGTTTGATCTTCTTCTGAAGTTGCTTCTTTATCTGTTTCTTGAAATTTTTGAAGTGTTGTCGTAATAATTCCACCGTAATCATTTCTCAGTAATTTATCCAAATGAACAACCGAAAAAGCTTGACTAACATTTTTAAAACCAACATTTTGAAGTGTCGTTGTTATTTGTCTGTCCAAATCTTTTCTATCAGTCATAATCATCACCGTTGGATTATCAAAACCAAATTCGGGTGCTTGCAACTTACGGGTGATGTAAGCCATGGTTAATGATTTGCCACTTCCTTGTGTATGCCATACAACTCCACCTTCACCAGCTTGTAAGCGTTCGATGGTTTTATTGGTCGCTCTAATTTGTTGGTATCTAGGAAGCTTTTTGATAGTTCTTCCTTCATCCATTTCAAACAGCACAAAATGACGAATCAAATCCAATACGCGTTCTTTTTTGAAAAGGGCAATCAATAGTTTATCTTGTTCTTTTTTGGCTTGTGCAATAATTTCTTTTTCTTCTTCACCAGTCTTAAAAACAGAATAAAACTGCTGTGGTGAATTGATTGCACCGTATTTCCCACCCAAACCCCAAATACCTGCACAAATTTGATTGAAATGAAATAATTTAGGATTTAAGTCTTGATATTCATGTAAATCTGAATACGCTGAATCCCATGCATTTGTTGATGTTGGCGACTTACATTCTATTACACCTATAGGCATTCCATTAATATACACTACCAAATCTGGTCTTGATTTCCTGCCTAATCGGTTATGAAATGACATCTGATTGACCACCAAAAAATCATTGGCTTCAATGTTGATGTAATCAATAAAATGTACCGAATGAAATCCTTCCTCACCATTGATAGTTTGTTTCACTGTAAAAGTACCTCCTCGAATCAACTCCCAAATCTTTTGGTTGATTTCCATTAATGATGCTCCATTTACAGAAGTGATCGCTGTATAGGCTTTATTGAGGTTGTTGTCGTTTATCCATGGATTAAGTTTTGAAATCGAAGCCAACAATCTATCTTTTAAAATGACTTCAGTAATAGCAGAACGTTCATCTTGTTTACTCGCATCATAGTATTGGTAGCCCATTTTTTGGAACAACTCAATAGCTGGTAACTCGCTGTTTTTATACTCTGGTGAGCTAATCATACTTTATCAATCTAATATAATTAAGTTAATTTTATTTAAAAGTTTGTAATTATACTAATTATTACTTTATATTTGTTCTGTTCTTTACTTTATGGTCTGGAATCTACAAAGGTCTTTAACGCTGAACCAGTAATCAGCGTTATTTTTTTGCCCCAAATTTTATTTCCAATCAGGTGCAATTTTAATATTTTCAACTTTTTCATCATTCTGTATTTCATAAGCGGTTATAAATCGAGCTTGAGTTTTGAGTTTATTTATGCTAATTATTACAACATAATTATCTTTTACCAATGCAACTCTTCTGTTTGCTACATATTTCTTTTTATCCTTATCCCAACCTTGTTTTAATAATGAAGTAGTATCTTCTAAAGTGTCTTTAATCCAAAGTAGTTTTTCAAGTCTATTCAATGATAATATAGATTTATCTTTTTGAACACGATTATCACTTTCTTAAAAGCAATGGTCAAACATATCTTCATAAAATTTCACTAATATATTATCAAAAGTAAATATAGGTTTTGTTACATCGCAATATATTTCTTTCCATAATGAACGCAACTGAGCTTCCCTAGTTGATTCATCCATTAAATGGGGTTTTAATTTCTTATATTCCATCACCACCCACCTTCTAAATTAATCTTAAAGACATTGAAATTAATTTCAGCTTTTGGAGTTGGAGCAATTTCTTTACCTAAGAATTCCTCGATTTTTTTAATTACTGCATGTTTGGCTTCACTTGATGTTTTTCCGTTTACTTTACCATTAAGTGCACCCATTAGTAAATCTGCCATTTGAATACCTACTAATTCATTTGAAGGAAGTGCTTGAACATTCTCTATACTAGAAAATAAGTTGGCATTGCTAAGGACATCTTTTAGTTTATGAATACGAGTAAAATCTTTATTTACTTTATGATCAATAAAAATTGAATAGTCATTAAAATCCAAAATCCAGTGATGCAACAATTGATAGTAAAATTTGTAAAAGCTTAATTCACTATCATCATTGTGAAATTTTACCATATTGACTTTTTCAGCCTCAATCATAATCGCTCTAAATCGGGTATTATCTGTACTGAAAAAATAGTCAATTAATTCCAAATAGAATTCTAAATTCGAGGGAGAAACCTTGTTCCATTTAATTTCATTTCTATAGTTGTATTTGGTTTTAATTTGCTTTATTGAATCTTTGAATTCCTTTCTATAATCTGAAGGAATCCAAATACTACCTAAAACCAAAAATTTATTTGCTTTCTTATCCCATAATACTTCAGGACTACTCTCATCACAATAGACTTCAAACTTCATATCTGTGCAATTAGGTTATTTACTCTTATCTTCCCAGTTAACAAATGCTGCATCAAACCTTGTTTCAATTCTTGGTAATGCGTTTTCTTTTCAGATAGGACTTCTAGTTTGGTATCAACTGAATCTAGAATTTCAGCAATTTTTATTTGTTCTACTAGAGGAATTGAAACTATTGGGATTTTACCTAATTCTCCTAAATATACACCCGCTTGAGCAGATGCATTTGACCTTAATAATAGTTGTTTAAGAAAAATATCTGATTGAAAATACTGCTTAAAAAAATATGGATTATTCTCATTATTTAACCTAATATATCCTACACTCCTTTGAAAAGTATAATTATCATCATAATTTTCAATAACCGCAACTCTGCCGATTGAGCCGACAACTGTTAATAATACATCTCCATTTTTAATCTTGAAGTTTTTATGAATTGAATTAAAATCTTCTTGAGATAATTTTCTACAATCATTTGGAATATAAATTCTTCCGTTTCGTATATCTTTTGCACTCAATAATGGAATACCACCTAAAACTTCTTTATGAGTAGCATGAGTTCCATCTTTTATCTGCTCTGTAACTGCCCCTAATATCAAAACCTCCCAACTCTTAGGAATCTCACCCAAAGGAGAATCTTTCATTTCGGCACTGCTCAATGTGCGTTTCTCTATTACGCTCAGTTTACCTGTAAGTAGTTGTTGCATCAAGCCTTTTTTGAGTGCTTGGGTTTCGGTAATTTGTTGGTCTATTACTTCAATTTTAGCATCTACTGTGCTTAATATTTCGGCTATTTTTTGTTGTTCTGGGAGGGGAGGGAGTGGTATTTTTAATTTTTCAAAATCTGATTTACCGACATTACCTTGAGCCCCAGAATTAATTTTAGCCATAATTTGGTCAAGTGCAAGTGGTGAACCGACCAAAAAATATAAAAATTGTTTTGATAATACTTTTTCATCATGTG
>JBKDZA010000306.1:0-621 GCA_046308455.1 Fluviicola sp. | reverse complement strand
AATTTCTTACCAGATTTCAGTTCAATTCGGATTCCTTTGTTTCCTGAAACATTCAACAGGATATCATTGAAGTTTAAGATTTTGAAACGAAGTCCCCATCCACCATAATCAGAAAATGGACTGTACTGTTTTACATTAATTGATTCAATATCTTCCCATTTCAAAAGTCGGGTTTTACGGTGAAATGGAAAATAACGGTAATGAACACCTGCAGAATCAATTTGTGTTTCTAAACGCATTGAGAACCAGAAAAAACTTACAATTCCAAATGCAACGAATCCAGCAATTGCACTTTCAATAGATTTATTTGCAAATATGTAAACTCCAATACTTACACCAATTGTTAGTAAACAAATCAAAGCGTAAATGGCATAATGCCAAGGTCTGTTGAATCTTTGTGTTTCTTTAAAATTCATGACTGATTAATTTTATGTAAATGTAAAGTTTTCCTGTTTTTACGGTCAAATTCACTGTTAAATTGTGTGAATTTTTCACCGATTTTCATCTTGTGTTTGAGTTCGGCCTTTTCCCCGACCCCCTTCGGGAATTTCCCAGAATTGCGAATCAATGTGAATTAGGCCTTTTTACCTAATCGCAGGTAATTCTACCTAATTGCAAAAC
>JBKDZA010000305.1:0-10393 GCA_046308455.1 Fluviicola sp. | reverse complement strand
CTTTATTTGTTTTAAACTCTACTTTATCAACAAACCATGGCGATGTTAATCCCAATGCCAACTCAAAAATTTCAGCGCTATTATTCATAGCCGTAAAGTTCACGTTTTTATATTACCCACACAAATTCATATAGAACCATTATTTTATTATACTGATCTCACATTCAATTGCCAAATGATCAGAGAATGCTTTTTCCTGAATCTTAAAATTCTGAGACTGAAATTTATCTGAATAAAAAATATAATCGATTCTTCCAGCAGGAACTTTTCCAGCATATGTTTTTCCAATTCCAGATGAAGTTGCTCTAAAAGCATCTATTAGTTTATTGTTAAATTGATTATAAACATACGACATCGGTGTGTCATTGAAGTCGCCACAAACAATTATAGGGTAGGGTGAAGTATTCATGTGTTCAACGACCATTTTCGCTTGATCGGCTCTAGCAGGATAAGCAATTGTTAATTTCTCAAATAACAATCGAATGGTTGATTTTTTTGAACTTGCCTGCTTATTTTTTTCACCAAACAATTCATAATCTTGCTGTTGCAGTTTAATTGATTGTAAATGTACATTGTAAACTCGAAATGTATCTTTTCCTTTCACGATATCAACAAACAAACAATAATTATCTGAATGTTCGAAATTTGGGAACATAACATCGCCTTTTGCAATAATTGGGAATTTTGACATTAAACAAATACCAAAGTTCTGCCTATTTATTATTCTATGTGAATAACGTTCATGATATGAATGAATCTTTAATAATTCAATTAACGTGTCTCTTGTCGAAAAAGTAGAAGGTTTATCTTGGTGAAAAAATTCCTGAAAACAGATTATATCTGGGTTTGAATTGCTTATATATGAAACAAGGGAATCTCTTGTTTTATTTCGTTCTTCTATATTATCATTGTAAACATCAAACAAGCGCACATTGTATGACATAACTTTAAAAGATTCTGTTGAATCAATTTTTTCAGGTGATGAAAAATTCACTACTAATGTTCTAAAATGTAATTTTCCACCAATCAAAATGAAAAACAAAACAACGAAGAACCATTTTGACTTTGCGATTGCCCAAAACAATAAAATTACAAATAGAAAAATCATTGTAACCGGATAAATCAAACCGAAAAATGGAAGGATTTTAAATGTCTTTGGGTGAATGTAAGGCGAAAGATAAGCCAATAATAAAGCAGTCAAAGTAGCTATCGTAAGTATTTTTACAAAATTTCGAAAGCGTAATATTTTCTTTAACCAATTCAAATTGAGTAGTTCTATCGTTTATTTGACTGTGAAAATAAGAATTCTTTTTCCGCTTTTGACAAAGAATCATAACCGGATTTAGAAATTTTATCTAAAATTTTATTGATTTCGTCTTGCTTTAGTTTCTTTTCAGCGTTAAATTGCTCATCTGTTTTTGCTGTTCGTTCACCTTTTTCAACTTTCATTTTTGGCTTACTTTTAAACATATTTGAAAAGTAAACTTTGATTTTGGCAGTTGTTTTTTCTGAGAAATTTATAATATTCTTACTTGAATGTAAATTCCTCACTGATAGAAAACCAATTAATGCTCCTCCCAAATGTGCGAAGTGTGCCGTATGATCTCCAGTTCCAATATTGATGAAATCTGAAAGAATAAAAAGACCAACTAATAATATCAGTGGAACTTCAAGAATAAAAACACTCACTTTCATCATGGGACGATGAAAAGCCAAAGCAGTAAAAACAGCCATTATTGCGCCCGAAGCACCAAGTATTTTTGCATCTGCTAAATCTGGTATAAATAAACGAATAAGAACTTCAAACAAACCGCCAGCAATTCCACCTAAAATATATACGTGAATCAATCTTCGGTCACTAAAAAATAATTTAAAAATTTTACTTGAAAGATAAAAGAAAAGCATGTTCATCAATAAATGCATGAAATCATAATGTGCAAATATTGAGGTGACAACAGTCCAAGGTTTAAATAAAATCTCTATAGGTCGAGTTGATAATGTGAAAATTGAATCTAGTATTCCAAACGAATGTAATTCGGTCTTCCCTGTTAATCGTTCAAAAGCAAAAACTGCATGAATTAAAAAGAAAACTGCAACGTTAATTAGAATTAATTTAACGTAAACAGGACTCGTTTTTATTAATTGAGAAATATTAAAATTCGCATTATTCATTAGTAAAAACTTTTTTTATTCTGTTTCCAAATAAAAATAAATAGTGTTCCCATGATTGCCCCACCTATATGCGCCCAGTGACCAATGCCATCCATTTTTCCTGAAAACGCCATGTACAATTCGTATAAAACATAGATACCAATTAACCATTTAGCTTTTACAGCAATAGGAGGGAAAATAAGTTGTAATTCTGTATTTGGGAAAAGCCAAGCAAAAGCTGCTAAAATCCCTAAAATAGCTCCTGAAGCTCCAACCATTGGGATTTGCATGAAGTTAATATATTTTTGATATAAATAAGTATCAGTAGTTAACCTCATTCCATGTTCTAAATAGTTCAATTTAGCTATTGCATCTTGTATTTCTAATGAAGTGAAATGTTTTTCTATTTGAATAATTTGAATATAATCTATTGTATTTGTTAATAATCCTGCAAATATTCCACAAGAAAAATAAAAAATAAAAAAGCGTTGTTTCCCCCAAATTCGTTCCAAAATAGGACCAAACATTATTAACGCATACATATTAAAAAATAAGTGAAATATTCCACCATGCATAAACATGTGAGAAATTAATTGATAAGGTTTAAATAAAGGAGAATGAAAATTATACAAAGCTAAATACCTTCCTAAATCAATTCCTTGAGCTTCAAAAACGAAGTTAAGAACAAATAAAGCGATATTTAAGAGCAAAAGATTTTTAACTACTGGACCAAATTGATTGAACATAACTTAAAATAATTGAAAAAATGATTCATTAGGAATTAATGCGACTACTCGTTTACCATTTGGTGAAATATGAAAATTCTCAATTTCTGTTAATCGATTCACAAATTCCTCTATACTGTGTTGATCTATATTTAACTTCGAATGAATACTTCCTGCAAAAGCCAATTGTGATACAACTATATGTGCCATCTCACTTTTGTCAATTTCACTGTGTTCTAATAATTCAACAATTTTATCGATACAAGCTAAAACTGTTGCCTCTGTCAAACAATCAGGTATTCCATTCAATAATAATGTTTCTGCTTCCCATTGCCACATAAATCCTAAACGCTCCAAGGTCTTTTTATGTTCTTCCCACGTGTTTTTTTCACTTTTGGAAAATAATTTTTCCATTGGAAACAACAATTGTTGTGCACCTAAAGGTTGCAACATAAAGCGTTCCATCATGTCTTTGTAAATCAAACATTCATTTGCTCTACGATGATGAATCACCAATAAACCTTCAGAAACAGACGATAAAATAAAACTTCCTTTTGTCAAAAATGGACCAACAGGTTTCGGAAATTCAATGTCAATTTGTAATTGCTCTTCTTTTTCAATTTCCTCTTGAATTTCAGGCTTTTCTTCTTTCCAAAATTCATCCCAATTACCTAAATCACTCGAACCAAACGCAGATTTATTGATTGCTGTAGAAAAGTTTTTGGTACCTGAATTTCCAAATGAACCAGAACCTCCACCAGAAAAGTTTGATTTACTATCCTTAACTTGAAATGGATTAAATGTTGGATCAACTTGAATGGTTGGTTCTTTTGGAGTTGAATTTCGCATTTCATAAGGCAATTCAAAGGCTACTTCTTGCTCGAAATCTAAAACTGGAGTAATGTTAAACTTCCCAAGACCAGATCTTACAGCCGTTCTAAGTATACTATAAATTGCTTTGTCTTCTTGAAACTTTATCTCCGTTTTCATCGGGTGAACATTCACGTCAATGTACTTAGGATCAATTTCTAAAAACAAAAAATAAGAGGGATGTAACTTCCCATCAATTAATTGTTCAAATGCTTTTGTCACAGCATGGTTGAAAAAGGAATCTTTAAAAAAGCGATTATTGACAAAAAAGAATTGCTCTCCACGTGTTTTTCTTGCAATCTCAGGTTTACCAACAAATCCTTCAATTTTTACGATATCAGTGCTTTCGTTTACAGGAACCAATTTGTCGTAAATCTTATCTCCAAAAATGGCTTTGATGCGCATACGGAGATTACTTGGCTCTAAATGATACTTAACATTCTCATTGTGAGTGAGCTTGAAAAATAAATTTGGATGTGCTAAAGCAATTCGATGAAATTCGTCTTCAATTTGTTTAAACTCTGAAGTGTCTGATTTTAAGAAGTTTCGTCGAACGGGTACATTATAAAAAAGATTCTTTATTTCAAAATTCGTCCCTATTGGACAAGCAATTGGCTCTTGAGTTTCTAATTCTGAACCATTGATTTGAATATATGTTCCGAGTTCTTCGTTTTCCTGACGTGTTTTTAATGACACATGTGCAACTGCAGAAATAGATGCAAGCGCTTCTCCTCTAAATCCTTTAGTTTGTAAAGTATACAAGTCATTTGTGTGAGAAATTTTACTCGTTGCATGTCTTTCGAAACACATTCGGGCATCCATTGTGGACATTCCTTTTCCGTTATCGATGATTTGAATCAGCGTACGTCCAGCATCTTTAATATTAACTTCGATTCGTGTTGCACCTGCATCAATACTGTTTTCAACGAGCTCTTTAACTACCGAAGCAGGTCGTTGTACAACTTCACCAGCCTTAATTTGATTGGTAATATGATCAGGAAGTAAACGAATTATATCCGACATTAATTTTAGTTCTAATATTAAAACAACAAAAATAGGAAAAATGAACAGTTTTCTTTCCTTCAAATGTGAAGCTTTGTTAAGACTTTTAAACATTTATAGTTTTTTTTAAGTGAAAAAGTAGAACGTAAATACTTTACGACCTACTGGCAATACCTTTGTAAAAAATAAACGATATGAAAGCGATTTTAAACAGTATTTTAGTGAAGAGAATAGTTATTGAAAGTAACTGTGAAGGGGTTTTGTTGAACTGTGAAGTTTTTGAAGGTTTAGCATCCTATCACACTGACTATGTTTTAAGTTCAAGTGCTTTCAATCAATTTTTAAATGAATGTTTTGCAAGGGGAATTGAATTGGATTTTGAAAACAAATTAATTGAACATCAAATAAGTTCAACGGAATCGATTTCAATCTTAGATGTTGAAAGTATTGATAATTCGGTATTTTTACCAACATACTGTTTGCCTGAAATGAGATATCAAATGCGCGCTTGACAATTCATTGTTGAAAATAATTGCACATTTTTTTTATATATTCATTAAAAAAGTGTAATTTCGACTATATTTCATAAAAACTACAATGAAAAAAGTAATTGCATTATTTGTTTTAGGGTCAATGATTTTGACAGGTTGTCCTAAACATGAAGTTATTCCTGCGCCAGAGCCACAAGTGGATTTAGAAGCTAAATTTACTGGAACCGTAAATGGTGCTAACATTGAATTAACTGAGAATGTTGAAGGTTTTTACTTAGATGCTTCTAAGGTTAAAACAATTCAACCGTCCCCAACTCCGTCTACTGCAGTTTATTATGCTGATTTCAAATCTGGACAAACCTTAACTTCAATCAAAGTTAACCTAGGTAGTCTTTCTTTCGATGCTTCAGTAAATAATCAAGAACCTTTATTAGAAACATTTAATACGTTCTTTACTACAAATAATATTCCTTCATACAGTTATCAAGCTGCTTCAGGTTTTGAAGTGATTTATAGAGATAACTTAGGACAGATATTCAGATCAAACCCAACTCTTGGTGGAATTACACCAAATGTTGCTTTCACAAATATTGTACAAGAATCAGATAATTCAGGTGATTATTCAAAATTCACATGTACATTTAAGTGTACGGTATTTAATGTAGCAGATTCTACACCGATTGTTATAGATAACGCTGTCTATAAAGGTTGGTTTAAAAGATAAATTGATTTATTAAGCCGTTCTTTTTGAATGGCTTTTTTTTCGTCAAATCTAATGGAGCAATATAAAATAGGTGTAATAGGTGATTTTAATTTCACATTTAATACGCATCATGCTACAAATTTGGCATTAGAACACGCCGCTCGTTTTCTCGAAGTTGAAGTTTCTTATTATTGGCTCAAAGTCAATGATGTACTCTCAATGAAATCACAACAATTATCAAATTATGATGGGTTTTGGGTTGCTCCAGGTCCTTTTGTAAATGCGTTTTTCTTAAATGGAGTTATTGATATTTTAATGCAACAAAATTTACCTGTTTTTATCACAGGAGATGGATTTAGAAATCTACTTGAAGTATTGGTCAATAAATACAATTTAAACGCGAACGGAGAAAAATTAATTTCTGATAATTTAATTGGTGGGACTACATTTGAGCGAATTTCGATTACACCAAGTTCAAAAGTGTTGAGTCATTTATACGAATATAGAAGTAAAGATGAATTGACAGCAACACGTTACAGTATGTATCCGCAATTAATTTCAGCTTTAAAAAGTGAAATTGTTGACATAGAAGCTTATAATCAATTCGAAGAACCTGAGATTATTAGCCTTAAAAATCAAGTGTTTTTTGTTGCATGTGGTTTCTGTCCACAAATTAGTTCAACTAGAGAATTACCACACCCTTTGATTTATACATTTATTCGTTCTTGTGGTTTAAAACAAATTGCAATTTAAACGCTATTCTCCCTGTTTTAAGCCTTTTTCTTGCTGTTTTTTACTAAATTTGTCTTTCTTAAACGAAATTCAAAAGTATGTCAGACGATAAAAAGGTAATTTTCTCAATGGTAGGTGTTTCCAAAGTTACACCTCAAGGAAAACAAATCATCAAAAACATTTATTTATCATTTTTCTACGGAGCTAAAATCGGTATCATCGGTTTAAATGGTTCGGGAAAATCTACTGTAATGAAAATCATTGCTGGTTTGGATAAAAACTTCCAAGGTGATGTCGTGTTTTCTCCAGGTTATAGTGTTGGATATTTGCCTCAAGAGCCAGAATTAGACTTAAAAAAGACTGTCAAAGAAGTCGTTATGGAAGGTTGTCAAGAAATTGTCGATGTTCTAAAAGAATACGAAGAAATCAATGCTGGTTTCATGGACGAAGAAGTGTTAAATGATCCAGATAAAATGGACAAACTAATTGCTCGTCAAGGTGTTGTTCAAGACAAAATCGATGCTTTAGATGCATGGGAATTGGACAATAAACTGGAAAGAGCAATGGATGCTTTACGTTGTCCTCCTGATGATCAATTAATTGAAACTTTATCAGGTGGTGAAAAACGTAGAGTTGCATTGTGTCGTTTATTATTACAAAATCCAGATATTTTATTATTGGATGAGCCTACCAATCACTTGGATGCTGAGTCAATTGACTGGTTAGAGCAACATTTACAACAATATCAAGGAACTGTAATTGCAGTAACTCACGACCGTTATTTCTTGGATAATGTAGCTGGTTGGATTTTAGAATTAGACAGAGGTGAAGGTATTCCGTGGAAAGGAAATTACACATCTTGGTTGGAGCAAAAAGGAAATCGTTTGAAAGAAGAGGAAAAATCTGAATCAAAACGACAAAAAATGCTTGCACGTGAGTTGGAGTGGGTACGAATGAATCCAAAAGGACGTCATGCAAAAAATAAAGCACGTATTTCTAACTACGACAAAATGATGTCTGAAGACATGAAAGACAAAGAGTTGAAATTAGAAATTCCAATTCCAAATGGTCCACGTTTAGGAACAAATGTCATTAATGCAGAGAATGTTGCAAAAGCATTTGGCGATAAATTGTTGTACGATAATTTGAATTTCTCATTACCACCTGCAGGAATTGTTGGTATTATCGGGCCAAATGGTGCAGGTAAAACAACTATTTTCAAAATGATTATGGATGAATTACAACCAGATGCAGGTCAATTTTCAATTGGAGAAACAGTGAAAATTGGATATGTAGATCAAACGCATAAAGATGTCGATGACAACAAAACTGTTTTTGAAGTAATTGGTGGTGGAAATGAATTTATTGAAATCGGAAATCAAAAAATAAATGCACGCGCATATTTGTCGAAGTTCAATTTTGCTGGTTCAGATCAAAGTAAAAAAGTAGGCGTTTTATCAGGTGGTGAACGAAATCGTTTACATTTAGCGATGACTTTAATGACTGAAGCGAATGTTTTGTTATTGGATGAGCCAACGAATGATATCGACGTGAACACTTTACGAGCATTAGAAGAAGGAATTGAAAGTTTTGCGGGTTGTGCAGTAGTTATTTCTCACGACCGTTGGTTTTTAGACCGAATTTGTACGCACATCTTAGCATTTGAGGGTGATTCAGAGGTGGTTTGGTTCGAGGGTTCTTATTCTGATTACGAAGAAAACAAGCGCAAGCGATTAGGAGATGTAGGACCGAAACGTATTAAATACAGAAAGCTAACAAATTAAGAATATTGAATTTTGAATGAAGAGATTCAATATTTTGAAATTCTTTTTATTCGCAAAAAAACATTTTTCAATAAATGATGAATAAAAAAATAAACATAGAACCAATTTTAGTTGCAATTTTAGTCTTAATAGTAAACACAATTGCTTGGTCTAAAATAAAAAACCTTCCAGTTGATGAAAAGTTAATATACGGAATTGGAATTACTTTGTGTTTGCGTTTTATTAGTGTAATATATGCTTCAATATTTATAAGGAAATGTAATGAGAATTTATCTTTTTGGGCTTTTACTGTTTTCTTTTTTCCTGTAATTGGATTAATTTTTATGTGTAAATTTTCTCCTGAATCAAATGATAATATAGATGAAATTGAAAATGATGTAAATTCGGTAAATAATCCAGATGTTCTTGATGAAATTATTGAACGTTTCAATTCAAAAAAAAATAGTTGATGATTAACAACTTATAATTTAAAAAAATGGATCCTTTACATGGAGTAAAATTAGAGCAAATCGTTATTGATTTGGAGAAAGAGTTTGGTTTTGAACGACTTGGACGACTTATTCCAATCAATTGTTTTATCAATGACCCGAGTGTGAAATCTAGTCTAAAATTTCTACGAAAAACTCCATGGGCTAGAACGAAAGTGGAAGATCTATGGGTAAATCGAATTTACAATGTATACATACTTAAAAATTAAATGGCAGAAATAAAAAAGATAAATAGCGGTTCTTTATTTGAAGAAAAAATCTCTTTTTCAAGAGCTGTTGTTGTAGATAATTGGGTATTTGTTTCTGGTTGTACAGGTTACGATTACAAAGAAAATGTATTAAAAGAAGGAATTGTAGCTCAAACAGAACAGACTTTCAAAAACATTGAATTCGCTTTAAATCAAGCTGGTACAGATTTTAATCATGTTGTAAAAGTTGTTTACTATATTGCAAATCCTGATGAATTTGAAGCTACTTGGCCTGTTATAAAAAAATATTTCGGAAATATTTTACCTGCATGTACTGCGATTTGTTCCCCACTTGTAAATTCAAACATTAAAATAGAAATTGAAGTTACTGCAATACTTCCAACTAAAAATTAAATTATGGAAATTAGAAATTTAGAACCCAAATCATTGTGGAACCATTTTGCAGATTTAAATGCAGTTCCTAGACCTTCAAAAAAAGAAGAACGTGTCATTGAATTCATGATGAACTTTGGTAAAAACCATGGTTTAACTACAATTCAGGATCGAATTGGGAATGTGATCATCAAAAAAGCAGCTACTCCAGGAATGGAAAATCGTAAGACGATTGTGTTGCAATCGCACATTGATATGGTGCACCAAAAAAATGAAGACACTGTTTTTGATTTTGATACTCAGGGAATTGACATGTTCGTTGATGGCGACTGGGTAAGAGCAAATGGAACTACTCTTGGTGCTGATAACGGAATTGGCGTTGCGGCAATTATGGCTGTTTTAGCTTCGACTGAAATTCAACATCCAGCAATTGAGGCTTTGTTTACAATCGACGAAGAAACAGGGATGACTGGAGCAATGCAAGTTGATCCATCGAATATTTCTGGTTCTATTTTATTGAATTTAGATACAGAAGACGACGACGAATTGTCTATTGGATGTGCTGGTGGAATCGATACAAATACTACAGCTTCTCTTGAATTGGAAGACTTCCCTTCGGATTTTGTGGCTTTTGAAATTAAATTACGCGGATTATTAGGCGGACACTCTGGAATGGATATTCATTTAGGACGTGGGAATGCAAATAAAATGATGAATCGATTACTGATTCACTTAGTTTCATTGATGGATTTACGACTGATTTCACTAGATGGTGGAAGCTTAAGAAATGCTATCCCTCGTGAATCAACTGCTGTAGTTGCAGTTTCTAAAGATGAAAAAAACAACTTGAAAACTCAATTTGATCT
>JBKDZA010000304.1:0-4612 GCA_046308455.1 Fluviicola sp. | reverse complement strand
CGCTCCTTGAGAGCTTCCAAAACCACTTTCTTCTTGAATTCACTACTGAATTTCCTTCTTTTTGTTGACATAATTGTAAAGTTAAAAAATTACTATTTCCTATCTTAACTTACTGTCTGAAATTTGGGGAGTAGCATAATTCTATAAAAAAAGCGCATGATTTTAAACCATGCGCTTTTTTATTTCTTTTAAAATTATCTGATATTTATATCCCCAACTTTAATCTCTTTCGTTTCGTCGACTTTAATTTTCTTGCTAAAAATAAATGTTCCAACTTTTACAGAACCCAAAAAGTGAAGTGGAATTTTACCTGTTGCACCTTCTAACATAATTGTTCGCATTGCACCATCAATTAAATCAATTCGAACAGGAACAGTATACGTGTTTTCTGATTTACGTTTCACTTTTATTTTATCTGAAAGGAAAATAGTCCCCAGTTTTTTGTCGCCTGTGAAAACAGCAATGTTCGTTCTCTTCAATTTGAAGTTCATTCCTGAAGGATTGTCGACCGTTACATCAAACGAAGCTTCCACTTGATTCGAAGAATATTTTTTTAAATTAAAATTATCTGGTTCATCAATATCTATGTCTTCCAATTTACAAGAAGAGACAAGTAAAATACTAATAATTAATACGCCTAACTGAACTAAAGATTTCATGATTTCATTGCTTTTGTGAAATAATGGAAAAAGTATGGAATGGTTTCAATTCCTTTGTAAAAATTAAATAATCCGTAATGTTCATTTGGTGAGTGAATCGCATCTGAATCCAATCCAAATCCCATCATAACAGTTTTTAAGCCTAATTCTTTCTCAAACAAAGCGATGATTGGAATACTTCCTCCACTTCGAACTGGAATAGGTGTTTTACCAAACGTTTCTTCGTAAGCCAATGCAGCACTTTTGTAGGCGATCGAATCAATTGGAGTTACAACTGGTTCCCCTCCATGATGCGGGTTTACAACAACTTTCACACCTTTTGGAGCGATACTAACAAAATGATTCTGGAATAATTCGGTAATTTTATCTGGTTCTTGATTCGGAACCAAACGCATGGAAATTTTCGCATAAGCTTTTGACGCAATTACAGTTTTTGCTCCTTCGCCTGTGTATCCACCCCAAATTCCATTCACGTCTAATGTTGGACGAATTGAACCTCTTTCAGGTGTTGTATATCCAGCTTCACCATAAACAGATTCAATGTCTAAGGCTTTTAAATATTTCTCTTCAGAATAAGGTGCTTTTGCCATTTCAGCTCTTTCTTCCAAGCTCAATTCAACCACATCTGCGTAAAATCCTGGGATTGTAATGTGATTGTTTTCATCGTGAAGTGACGCAATCATTTTCGTTAAAATGTTGATTGGATTTGCAACACAACCACCATAAAGACCTGAATGTAAGTCGCGATTTGGTCCTGTTACTTCCACTTCAACATAACTCAATCCGCGAAGTCCAGTTGTAATTGAAGGAGTATCATTCGACAACATTCCAGTATCAGAAACCAAAATGATATCAGCTTTTAAACGTTCTTTATTTTCTTTGATGAAAATCCCTAAGTTTTCAGAACCAACTTCTTCTTCACCTTCAATCATGAATTTCACATTACATGGCAATTCATTTGCTTGAACCATTGCATCGAAAGCTTTTACATGCATGAAAAATTGACCTTTGTCATCACAAGCACCTCTTGCAAAAATTGCTCCTTCGGGATGAATTTCTGTTGTTTTGATCACAGGTTCAAAGGGTGGGGAAGTCCATAATTCCAATGGATCAGCAGGTTGAACATCGTAATGTCCGTAAACTAAAACAGTTGGAAGACTTTCGTCTATTATTCTTTCACCATATACAATTGGATGTCCTGCAGTTTTACAGATTTCAACCTTATTTGCTCCAGCATTTGTCAAAAAATTAGCAACACTTTCAGCTCCTTTCAATACTTCACCTTTGTAAGCACTATCTGCAGAAATAGTTGGTATTTTCAATAACTCAATTAGTTCAGATAAGTAGCGTTCTTTATTTTCTTTTATTGTTTGCTGTGTAATTTTCATAAATCTTGGAATTTATACAAAAGTCGCAATTTTTACTTTTTAGAAGAACTAAAAACTAATTTATTTAACATATTCAATTAAATTTGTACAAATGCAGGACTAAACGCAACCTTTTTTTGGAGTTTATCGTATAATCTGCACATAACACTTATACTATGAAAAAAATTGTAGTTTCACTTCTAACCATTTTAAGTTTTTCATTTGTTTCAAATGCACAGTTAACAGTTTCTACTGGATCTCCTGTTGCAACGTATGTTACAAATAATTTGATTGGACCAGGTGTAACCGTTTCTAATGTTACTTTTACCGGAAATGCGTCACAAATTGGATCATTCAATGGTGCTGCATCTAATATTGGTTTTCCAGGTGGAATTGTAATGGCAGCTGGTGCGGTTTCTGAATTACAAGGTATTGGATCTGGGACAACTGCGGGAACTGGAATTGGTGGTGCAGGTGATGCTTCATTATTAGCAGTTGCAACTGCACCAGAGGTAACTGCAGTAAATCCTGCAGCTTCTGGAATAACATCAACTGATGATGCAGCAATTTTGGAATTCGATTTCGTTGCTCAATCAAATGTGGTTAGCTTCAATTTTGTATTTGGTTCTGATGAGTATTTAACTTACGTTAATACTGCTTTTAATGATGTCTTTGGTTTCTTTGTGAGTGGTCCTGGAATTACAGGTCCTTATGCTTCACCAGCTGGATTTCCAGGAGGAGCAGTAAACTTAGCTTTAGTACCAGGTACAAATTTGCCAATAACAATTTCAACAATTCACCCAGGTTTAAACGCATCTTATTATGTGGATAACCAATCTGGAACAACTCATACTTTAAACGGTCAAACAATTCCAATTGGAATTACTTTTGATGTTATTTGTGGAGAAACATATCACTTTAAATTCGCAGTTGCAGATTGTCAAGATGACTTCTTAAGTACTGCTGTATTTTTACAAGATGACTCATTTACATCTCCACCAGTAGAATTGTCTTTACAAACAGCAAATGGAACGGATACAATTCCTGAAGCTTGTGTAGATGCAAATATTTTATTCATTCGTTCAGCTTGTCAATCAACAGATTCTTTACAAGTAGACTTTACGGTAGCTGGAACTGCAACATCAGGAGTAGATTTCAACTTGGCTGCAAGTCCAATTTTCTTATTACCTGGACAAGATACTGCTTCAATAAATGTCGCGCCAATTGTTGATGCTTTACCTGAAGGTACTGAAACAATTGTTATTACAGTTACTTATTTAGATGCAAACGGCAACCCTCAACAAAGTTCAGGGATTTTATATATCGAAGATATTACTCCGTTTACAGTTAATGCACCTCCAGTTACGGTTCAATGTTTTAATGACAGTATTCCAATTTCAGTAACTGCTTCTGGTGGATCTGGAGTGTATACTTACGATTGGGCTGCAAGTACTTCAGTCACGAATTCAGATGTCGTTGGAATTAATTCAAACGGTATATTTAATTATATTGTTACTGTTACTGATTTGTGTTTAGGACCAATTATTGATACGGTTCAAGTAACAATGAATCAAACAATTTCAATTGATTCAATTCAAATTTACCCAACTTCAGCATGTTTGAGTGATGGTGCTGTTTCAGCATTTACTTCTGGAACAGTAGGTGTTCCGCAATTTAATTGGAGTGGAAATGGGTTCGATACAGATGCAACGGTTTTACCAAATATTCCTTCTGGGTGGTATTATTTTACAGTGAGTGATAACGTTTGTTCTGCACAAGATTCAGCGTTTGTACCTCAAGATAATCCTCCAATTGCAGCAATGACACCTTCAATTACGTCAGGTTGTTCGCCATTGTCAGTTACATTTACAAATTCAAGTCAAAATACGAACTCGTATACGTGGTTGTTTGGAGATGGAACAAGTCAAAATACTACAGATTTAACTTCAGTAAATCATTCTTTTGCAGATGATGCAATCGTAACATTAATCGCTTTCAATGGTTCATGTTCTGATACAGTTACAACTCCAATTGCAGTTTCAATTTGTGGTTGTATGGATCCTGAAGCAACTAATTACAATCCTTTGGCTGAAGTTTCAGATGGTTCTTGTACGTATCCATTCCCAGAAGCTGAAGCTCCAAATGTTGTTACTCCAAATGGTGATGGGGTGAATGATTTCTTTGAGTTAACGGTAAAAAACACTACTGAAATTGAAATTATTATCAATAACAGATGGGGAAATAAAGTGTGGGAAGGTAAAGGTCCTGCAATTAAATGGGATCCAAAAGGAGTGGAAGAAGGAGTTTATTTCTATCAATACTTCGCTCGTGGAATTGAAGGTACAGAAGTAAGCGGACACGGTTTTGTTCAAGTATTCAAATAAATTTTACTAGATAAAAAGAAAGGGAGAATTTAATGTTCTCCCTTTTTTATTGTTCACTATTTATAATTAGGGTCTGCTGAAAAAGTCAGACTCAAATTTGACTTAGATTTGAAAATTTGTAGCTAAAAAATATTTTTTGTCGAAAGTTTAAAATTTTTGAGAAGATAACTTTTAGGCAATACTGTACTAGCTCAGCCAAATT
>JBKDZA010000303.1:0-13694 GCA_046308455.1 Fluviicola sp. | reverse complement strand
GCTTTGATTGTTCTGTTTGCTGTAAGTCCAGATGGAACTGAAAAACATACATAATCATCAAAACCATTTGCCTTACTCATGTAAGTTGGAATTTGAATCGTTAAATCTCCTGCTCCTAAAATAGATTCATTGCTCCAAACGGGTGGAGGAGGAGTATTTGCAGCAACTCCTTCAGGCGCACCATTTGTAATCCACGTCAAAATTGTAGATTTTTGAGCTGGACTTAAAGATTTTGAATGTGCATATTGTTGGTAATTCTCATCTGGTGGATAAGGAGGCATATTTTCATTAGAAACAGATGCTTGAATCATTGAAGCCAATGGACTTGTCTCTGAATAGGTCACCAATGAAAAAGGAGCAATTCCTCCATTGCGATGACATCCAGAACATTTATTGTAAAAAATCTCGGCAACATTGTCACTCCATGTTTGAGAAAAAACACTACTTGTGGAAAGTAATGCGAGTAGTAAGTAAATGATTTTCATAAAATTTTTATTACAAATATAAACGAATATTTGAATTGATATAAATTTTTTTAATGCAAAAAAAATGAGTACCAAGTTGATACTCATTTAATTTCTAAGTTTAATTGATGATTTATTTGGCGATTATAAAGCGGTATTGAGTTTGTGTATTTTCAGCATTTATTGATAAAATATAAACTCCATTTGACAATTCTAATGTGGAAATATTTTTTTCTTTTCCTTTTAATCTGTCAGTAATTGCAACTTTACCTGTCGCATCGATGATTTCAAAATCTACATCCATCTCTTGTGAAGATTGAATCGTTAAATACTCATTTGCTGGATTTGGAAATAAAGAAACTATCAATGTGTTTTCGCTTACATTTAAACACGGATCAGATGTAATTACAATTGTATCTAATGCTGTACAACCATCAGTTGAAGTTGCTGTTACAAAGTAATTTCCAGCAGTTGATACTTCGATAGAACTTGTTGTTGCACCTGTATTCCAAACTATATTTGTTGTTGAACTATTCGCGGAAATTTCAAAAGGAAAATGATTTTCACATAAAAGTGAATCGTTACCTAATTCAAGTGTTGGAGCGTTAAATTCAGTTACAATTAGTTCATCCGATGAAACACAACCAGTTGAATTTGTTATTTCTAAACCATATGTTCCAGCTTGATTGATTTCGATTGTATTACTTGTTTCCCCTGTTGTCCAAGATGCAGTTTCACCACTTGCTAAACCTGAATTTACAAGTGTAAGAGGGAAGTTTTCAGGACAAATAGTTTGGTTGCTTCCTAAGTCTACAATTGGAAGTGGATTAAATACAACTAAAACTGAATCAAATCCTTCACATCCATTTAAGTCGATCACTCTTAAGGTATTTATTCCTGAAGTTGAAACCGAAATTTGTTGTAAACTATCCGTTGAATTCCAAATATATTGAACCGAAGCACTCGATGAATTAGCATTTAACGTGATTGGAGCTTCATCTGCACAAAATTCTACATCAGTTCCAGCTAAAGCAATTGGATTCGCAAAAACAGTTACGGTAACTGAATCTGATGATTGACATCCATTTACATCAATTCCAATTGCTGTGTATGTCTCATTTCCAGCTGCTTGAATGAAAGGTGTGTTGTTTAAGATTGAACCCGACCATAAAATTGAATCAGCGCCATTTGCTGTAAGTGTAATTGATTCGTTTTCACAAACTGAGATATTTGAACCAGCTTCTATGATTGGTAAAGCATTCACTTCAACTACAATTGAATCGCTATTTGAACATCCTGTTGTGTTTTCAGTTCCAATTACTGAATATGTTAACGTTGTTGTTGTATTTGGAGCAATACTTGATATTGATGTGTTTGTTGAACCTGTATTCCAAGTAAAGTCATCCGCTCCACTAGCTGTAATTACAATTGATTCATTTCCACAAATTTCGAAGTCATTTCCAATATTTACATTCGGCAAAGCGTTTACCACTAAATTAAATACTTCTGAAGTGTCAATACAATTTAAAGTTGTGTTATTTACTCTAACTACATACTGTCCTGCTTCAGTAGCATCTAATACAACATTTGTTTCACTTGCTAATGATTGATTGTCTAAAATCCACTGATAATTCACATTTGAAACGTTGTTTATTGCTAATTCAGTTGTATCTCCCAAGCAAATTGAATTGTCTAAAGATGTAATTTCAGCTCCTGAGATTTGAGCACAAGTGTTCATCGTGTAAATCGATAATGTTGAACTTACTTCATTTGCAAGAATAACGATGTCTTTTCCATTTGGTGAATCACTAGCTTTAATAGTTAAAATTCCTTCTGCACCTAAGTCTGGTCCAGATACAGTTGTTGAACGGTTGTTTTGGTAACCAACATAAACAGGTGAATTTGGAATCGAAACATCAAAAATCATTACTCCCCCAATTCGTTCTAATGCAATAAATGCGTATGTTTTTCCATTAAATTCATGAACTGTGATTCCTTCTGGTTCAGGACCTTTGTCGTCACTTCTGTTTTTCAAAGCTGGAGTTCCAGTTGTATTTGATGCGTTGAAAATTGCACCAAAAGTTGGATGACTAGCTGTAATTTGTTCGATTAAATCTTTTGAATCAAAAACCAAAGCTCCAGTTGTAGCGTTGAAAATACTAAATGAACGTCCTCCCATTACATGGATTTCGTCGTAATCACCATCTCCATCTGTGTCACCAGAATATTTAAGAGCACTCAATCGTCCTAAAAATCTGTTATTGCGTAAAATGTTTTGATCTGGGAAAACTGTTGGGTCTAATAAATTTGTAAACGTTGAAGAAGACAAACGATTCGCATCGATTACAGTTCCAAATTCACGTGAATCACCTTCATTTGCTGTGAAAATGTAATTTTGACCACCAATAGTTTTAAACGCAATTGCATCTGGCATGTAAACACCTTTGATTGGTAAGTTTCCAGTAATTAAAACTTGTCCACTTTGATCTGAAGCGTCCATTCCATTGTTTGAACCAACTCCGTATGAAGAATATCCCAATGGACTTAAAGAAACGATTGTATTGTTCGTTAAGTTAATCGTTAAAAGGGCATTGTTTTCTTGAAGTGTCACATAAGCTGTTGAATTGTCCTCAGAAATAGTGATGTATTCTGGTTCAAAATCTTGACCAACTGTTGCACTTGTTGAAAAAACACGAATTCCTTGTGCACGTAATGCAATCTCTTGTCCATTATATACAGACATATCAAGTGTTGTAACATTTCCGTTTGTCAAACTTGCATATCCTGCACTTAAATCAACAATTGAAACACTTCCAACTGGATCGATTGAATAGTCTGAACTAGGTTCACCCTCGTTTGCTGTTAAAATTTTCGTGTAATCTTTGTTGAATGTAATCATATCAGGCATTGCACCAACAGTAACTTGACTAATGAAATTTCCATTGTAATCTAGGAATACAACTTTACCATTTGTTTGTGCGGGAATGCTTTCAATTGCTATTGCGATAATGCTATCATGGGAAGTAACAGAGTTAATATTACCATATGCTGCAAGTGGAATACTTGAAATTAAAACGGGTGAGTTTGGATTTGAAAAGTTAACGATATCTAATTTCCCACCAATACTATTCGCAATGTATAAACGATCTACACTTGGGTCAAATGAAACGATTTCTGCTGAATTAGATCCAGAAGCTCCATTAGAAAAACTTGTAAGGAAATTTAAATTCAATTCATTTGTTGGGGCAGGAGCAACATAATCGTTGTCTTTAATGAAGATGATTTGATAATTATCGTTTTGTGAAATCAATGCATTTGTTCCACTTGAGATTTTAACAATGATTCGTTCTGCTTTTTCAGCAAGTAAATCATCTATTATAGTGATTGGAATGTTTGTTATTCCATTTGTGTTTGCAGGAATTGAAATAGTGTTTGTCCATGTAAAATCTGCAGTTTCAGTCGCATCAGAATAAGTAGATAAAGTTAGATTCAAACTAACTGGACTAGCATTTGAATTTGACGTAGTAACAGGAATATTTATTGTTCCAACGTTTTCATTTACAATTTGAAAGTTTGAAGCAGCAGGAATTGAAACATTTGTAGCTCCTTCAAAAGTAACATTATCAAAACGCCAAGTTCCGCCAGTTGCAATTAAAGTTGAGTTAGCAGTTTGTCTAAACTCTGTTGTAGCTTGAAAATTTGCTGCTAAAAGTCGTACACCAAAATTTGCGTTGTTGTTTGCAGCTGGAATACTTGAGAAATTGACTGAAATTCTACGGTATTGATCACCAGTTCCATTGTTTTGAAAACGACCATTGTTGATTGAACCATTACAGTAACGTGAGTTTTGGTCAGTCATCGTGAAATTATTCCAAGTCGTTCCGTCAGTTGTGTATTGAACGCGAACTGTATTCGTTGCTGTATTTGACCAACGTTGATCCCATGTGAACTGAATGTTTTGAAAACCAACAGTTGAACTTAGGAATTGAACACCACTACTTTCGTTTGTCGCACCTGGATTTGCAGTAAAAGACCAAGCACCTGGATTTGTTCCGTTTTGAGCTCCACAACCATTATTGATTAGTGGATCCATCCCTGTTCCAGCAGTTGCAGCTACCATAGAACCAACGATAGAGGAACTTCCGTTTCCAATATCAGCAGTTGTAGTAGTTGGAGCGCCTACTATGGAGTTGTAGTTCCACACTCCAATGTAACTTTGTGCATAAAAACTAACTTGCACAAATAGTATTAAAAAAACTGTAAAAATTTTATTTTTCATTTCGAATTTATTTTGTTACAAAATTCGTTTTAGTATGTCACGTGGAGGCATGAATTATGTCAAGTTTAAATTTTGTTTTTATGAATTTAAAATGAAAAATATGAGCGAAAAACTAAGGAATCACTCAAGTTATATGTATTTAATATTATCTAAAAAAGAATAGTTGTTTCAATTGAACTGAATGTAAGAACCTCAGTTCGATTATTAATTCTTATCAGATCGCCTATAAATGATCAGATTTGAGACGAAAGCATGATGGATTGGCGGGCCAATTCGAATGTTTTTAACGAAAAAGATGAGATTTTATAGGTGACTTTACATTATAAAGAGTAAGGCTATTTATTTTAAAAATCATTTTGTTCGTTAATTTTAATTGAAATAGCCCGCTATTCCTCAGAAAATTAAACTCCAAACTAACTTTTTAAAATAAATTCTGAGGTGAATTTAGAATTGAACTGAGGTTAAGAGTATATATAGGTCAAAGCAGAGTTAACAAGAAAGAAGTTTTCAATTTCCTTGCAGTTAACAAATAAAAAAACGAATTTTAAAACGAAATATAATAACATGCAATTTATACCCATTTCTAATTTTGATTCTTTCATAAAACTGCCCATTTCTGATGCTGATTTTGAAAGTGCACGTAACTTCATTCATAGCAACGAAAAGTTTTCAAAGTATGGAATTGAAGAAAAGGAATGGTGTCTTCACGAATTAAAAGAGGAACAAAAAGTATTGTTTTATCAATGGGTTGCACAATTAAAATCTCTTGAACAATTGTTAGTTTCAGGAAATTTGATAACTAAGTTTGACGATAAAATTGGGTTGATTCAAAATGCCTTTTTTCCTAAGTTTAAAGCTTTTATCACTCCATATCTGTTTTCAGTATTACGAAAGAATTTCGAACCTAAAAAAGCTGAATTGTTGTTGTCATTTGCCGAATTGTTGTCGGATTTTGAAAGTGATGAGGTTCAAATGTATGTTAAATCTCAATTAATGGAGAAATTAGCTCCTTTGAAAGAAAAGATTGAAAAGGCAAAGAAAGATACGGAAATTCATGTTCTTCTAGAAAAAGAAGTCACAGCTGAAACATGGAAATTAATTAATTCGTTCACCAATCGCTTTTATGCGGTGAAAACTTCGTGGATTGAATATTTGATCCAATTAGCGCATCATCCAAAAAGTTCAAAACGATTAATGCTTTATTGCGTGGAGAAAATGCGTTTTTTGGATTTGAAAGAACAGCATAAATTGCAAATTGATCGCTTGGAAAAAGAAATTAAATCGGGAGTTTATCAATTTGAAAAGAATGTAATGCCATGGAAAAGAACCGTTATTCTATCTTCGATTTTGTTGTTAATTCTTAGTTTTTCTATCGGAATCTTTTTCTACAATCCAGAACCTGAATTGCCTCCAAGACAAGAGGAAACATCTTTCATGAAATTAACTCAAAAAGAAAGAGACAAAATCGCTAGTTTGATTCAGAAGGAAAAAGAAATGAGACGCAAAAAAGTCGAAGAGCTAGGTTTGGATGCGACTACGCCATTTATAGGAGAAGAATTGGTACTAAGAAAAAATTGGACAAATGAACGTTTCGAAAAAATGTACGATGCATGGTCACAAAATGATTCAGTTGTAATGACCGGCTTGATTTCAAAATCTAAGCAATATAAAAAACCATTTTCAACAACAAATGATTTACGTAAAAAGAAAAATGGGAAATCTACGTTCTTTAGAAATGAAACTCCACATTCTGTTTTAATCATTGTTTTTCTAGATGAGCGCAATGAAAAAGTATATTCAACCTATGTTGCAGCAAATGAAAATGCACAAATAAATCTCGCTACAAATGAAATTATGTTGGTTTTACCTGGGAATTCAATCAATGAAAATGCAAGTGAAACGGAAATGCCTTTCAATGAAATAGATCATAAATTTTATGACAACTTAAGTTTAGCTTATCAAATGAAGCCAAATCCTCCAAATGAAGTGAAATTTATTTGGGAAAACTTAGGTGGTACGGAATACTATCTAGTTGATTTATACAATGTTTTGAATAAAATGTAATTTAGAATTGACATAAAACAACAAGAGAGATGAAAATACATCTCTCTTGTTCCAACCTAAACTACTACTACTTATGAAAACTATCTTCAAAATTCTGAAAACAATTCAGGGATGAATCATTTATCAGAACGAGATAAACAAATAAACGAGTTTTTATTTTCACTATTGTATAATTCACGTATTTTAACAGATAAAATTTATTGATTGGTATGTTTTCTTGAGTGAATGGAATCAATAGTAATTCGGCTTAGTAATTTTTTAGTTTTTTAACATTATTGTTAGTTAAATATATAGAACTAGTAGATTTTAACATTTATTTCCGTTTTTTGTCTATCTTTTTATTGCTTAGAATAAATATGTTTGTTTTCTGCTATCTTTGTGCGCTTAAACTTGAAAGACACAAGTAATGAAAGTAATCGAACATTTAAACAAAGCGAAAGACACGCTATTTTCTTTTGAAATTTTACCACCTTTGAAAGGTGCGAATATTCAATCAATTTATGATGGAATTGATCCTTTAATGGAGTTCAAACCAAAATTCATAAATGTCACGTATCACAGAGAAGAATTTCTCTATAAGGAACGTGAAAAAGGTCTACTTGAAAAAATTGCAATCCGTAAACGTCCAGGAACTGTTGGGATTTGTGCTGCAATTATGAATAAGTATGATGTGGATGCAGTTCCTCATTTAATTTGTGGTGGTTTCTCAAAAGAAGAAACTGAAAATGCACTCATTGATTTACAATTCTTAGGGATTGACAATGTTTTAGCACTAAGAGGTGATTCAATTAAAACAGAAGCAACCTTTAAACCACATCCAGAAGGACATAGTTATGCTGTCGAATTAATTGAACAAATAACTGAAATGAATCAAGGTCAATACATTATGGACGATGTTCAATTGGCTCCAACAAATTTTTGTATCGGTGCAGCTGGTTATCCTGAAAAGCATTTCGAAGCGATGAATCTAAGTATGGATTTACAATTTTTGAAAGCTAAAGTGGATGCTGGAGCAGAATATATTGTTACTCAAATGTTTTTCGACAATAAAAAATACTTCGAATTCGTTGATGCATGTAGAAAAGCAGGTATTACAGTTCCAATTATTCCAGGGTTGAAACCAATTTCAACTTTGAATCACATTACTTTTTTACCAAAGGTTTTCCATATTGATATTCCAGATGATTTAGCGAAGGAATTGATAAAATGTAAATCAAATGCTGACGTAAACAAAGTGGGAATCGAATGGGGAATTCAACAGTCGAAAGAATTAAAAGCTGCAAAAGTTCCTTGTATTCATTATTATACAATGTCGAAATCAGATACAGTTAAAGCAATAGCTCAAGAAATATTTTAATTTTAAAGTTCAAAACGGTAACAATGAAAAAACAAATTTTATTCCTTTTAGTCGTATTTAGTTCAATTTCAGCTTTTTCACAAGAGTTAAAATTATCAAACGCATTGATTGTGAGTCATATGGACAAACAACAAGATCGTTTTTCTCTTGAAATTGCTTGTTCTGAAGTTTTGGCGAATGCAGGAGTGAAAAATGGAGTTTCATTAAACGTATTGAAACAAGGTGGTGATCCTCAAGTATTGTTAACAGATTCACTAACACAAATTTTAGCTTCAAAAGGATTAAATACATTAATGTTAGTTTCTGTTCGTGGATACGACAAACGTTTCAAAGTTTCTGAACAAACAATGACTTTATCTGAAGATTTATCCATCGATAATTTATTCCCGATTTACAAGGAAGATATCGTTTCTGTTAGTTTTGAGTTTCATTTTTACCGTGACGGAAAATTAGTTTACGCTGATGTGATGAAAGTGGGTGGCGCTGGATCTCGTGAGAAAGTGATGAAGAAATTCCGAAAAAAATTAGCTAAGAAGGTCGAGAAAGACTGGAAGTAGATTAGTTCAAAGTTAAAAGGCACTAGGCAATAGTGATTACTAGCTAGTGAGAAGTTAAATGTGTTTGGCATTTTTTTTCTAATATTTTAATCTCATTTTATCGAAAATTTAGCGCTATTAAAACGTAAATAGAGCATCAACAAAACGGAAACTGAGCTGAGTCGTAGTTGTAGTTTTTCAATTTTACCTTTTCAACTTTCAATTAACTAATTACTTGCTTATCTTTGCAACATGAAGAACATACGTAATTTTTGTATTATTGCGCACATTGACCACGGAAAAAGCACACTTGCTGACCGTTTATTGCAAACCACTGGAACAATTTCTGACCGCGAAATGCAAGCTCAAGCCTTGGATGACATGGACATTGAACGTGAACGTGGAATTACCATCAAGTCGCATGCAATCCAAATGAATTACAAGTACAAAGGAGAAGAATACATCTTGAATTTGATTGATACTCCTGGACACGTAGATTTTTCATACGAAGTATCGCGCTCAATCGCAGCTTGTGAAGGAGCTCTTCTAATTGTGGATGCTTCTCAAGGTATTGAAGCGCAAACGATTTCGAATCTCTATTTAGCCTTAGAACACGATTTGGAAATTATTCCAATTCTAAATAAAATGGACTTACCAGGTGCAATGCCTGAGGAAGTTACAGATCAAATTGTCGAATTAATTGGCTGTGATCCAGCTGATGTGATTCCAGCTTCTGGAAAAACAGGACTTGGTGTTGATGCAATTTTAGATGCAATTATTAACCGTATTCCAGCTCCAAAAGGCGACGAAAATGCACCGCTTCAAGCAATGATTTTCGACTCGGTTTTTAATTCATTTAGAGGAATTATTGCCTATTTCCGAATTAAAAATGGAGTGATCAAAAAAGGAGACAAAGTTCGATTCTTAAATACAGGAAAAGATTACAATGCGGATGAAGTTGGGATCTTGAAAATGGATTTAAGTCCTAAAAACGAAGTTCGAACGGGTGATGTTGGTTACATTATTTCAGGAATTAAACAAGCAAAAGAAGTAAAAGTAGGGGATACAATTACACTTTCAGCAAATCCTTGTTTGGACGCAATCAAAGGTTTTGAAGACGTGAAACCAATGGTTTTCGCGGGAATTTATCCTGTAGAAACGGACGAATACGAAGAATTGCGTTACTCCATGGAGAAATTACAATTGAACGATTCATCGTTGGTGTTCGAACCAGAATCTTCTGCAGCACTTGGATTTGGTTTCCGTTGTGGATTCTTAGGAATGTTGCACATGGAAATCATTCAAGAACGTTTGGAACGTGAATTCAACATGACAGTAATTACAACTGTACCAAACGTTTCTTATTTCTGTTACACAACTAAAAATCCGGATGTTCAGTTTATTGTAAACAATCCATCAGAATTACCTGATCCGTCTACAATTGACCGTATCGAGGAACCTTATATTAAAGCGCAAGTCATCACAAAATCTGAATACATTGGTCAAATCATGACTTTGTGTATCGAAAAACGTGGTGAATTACGCAATCAAGTTTACTTAACGCAAGATCGCGTTGAATTATCGTTTGAAATGCCTTTGGCGGAGATTGTTTTCGATTTTTACGATCGTTTGAAATCTGTTTCAAGAGGTTACGCTTCGTTCGATTACCATCCAATTGGCTACAAACAGTCGGATTTGATTCGTATGGACATGTTGTTGAATGGCGAACAATTAGACGCACTTTCAGCTTTGGTTCACAGAAGTAATGCGTACGATTTAGGGAAAAAGATTTGTGTGAAATTGAAAGAATTGATTCCACGTCAACAATTCGAGATTCCAATTCAAGCAGCAATTGGTGCTAAAGTTATTGCGCGTGAAACGATTAAAGCTTTACGTAAAGATGTAACAGCAAAATGTTATGGTGGAGATATTTCACGTAAACGTAAATTGTTGGAAAAACAAAAAGAAGGTAAAAAACGTATGCGTCAAGTTGGAAAAGTGGAAGTTCCACAAGAAGCATTCATGGCGGTTTTGAAATTGAATGATTAATCGTTTTCGAAACATTTCATCGTTATTATCGTAATAAACAGAGAATTAATTAGTTTAAATAAAATTTGTTTCATAACTTTCTGAAACAGAACAAGATATTATGTTAACAGTTGAACAACTTATTGCCGATTTATTGCTACAACACAATTGTGTGATTGTACCTGGATTTGGTGGGTTCGTTGCTCAAAGAATACCAGCGCAAATTGATACGGAGAAAGGACAAGTTCATCCTCCAAAGAAATCTATTTTATTCAATCGTCAACTAATTGCAAACGATGGTTTATTGATTGCTACTTATGCGCAACGATTAGGCGTTTCATTTGAACATGCACAATCTACAGTGAACGCTTTGATTCGTTCTTGGGACGAACAATTGCGAAGTGAAGTGCGCATTTCAATTGATCGAGTTGGGATTTTGTATTTAGATGCTGAACGAAATATTTGTTTTGAGCAAGATCGTTTTTCGAATTTATTGTTGCAAAGTTTTGGACTAACTTCAGTTCGCTTTGTTTCAAGTGAAGATGCTTTGGCTCGCGAATCGAAAAATACAGTTGAACATGTTCTTAAAACAGTTGAACAGCAACAAGAAAAGAAAGTTGAGCAAGTAAGGGATTCTAAACTTGAATCTCTTGAAAAAACGATACTTTCTGAAGAACCAAAAGTTGTTCATTTTGATTTTACGGCTTGAGAAATTAAAAGTATTCCAATAGTCTCAACTGATAATTCGGAGGGGATAATTGAGCTTCCAGCTAAAAAATCGCGTTTGGTTCGTTATGCAGCTGCAGCCATTTTACTTCCAATTGCTTTTTACTCTTTTTGGATTCCATTACGTACGGATGTGTTAGATTCTGGTGTCATATCATTGTCGGATTTCAATCCTTTGAAAACGTATAAAAAAGGAACATATATTGAGCCTACAAAAACATATAAACCTAAGTTTACTGGAGTAAACGAACAAGTTTTGAAATTATCGGAGAATGTTGAAACCTATTCCTTGAAAATTTCTGACGATGATTATTTGGAAGTAAAAGTAAAAGGTGCAATTGCAGATGAAACTCAAGTATCGGAAGTTGAACCTGTAGTTGAAACAATTCCAGAAGTAAAAGAAACTCCTAAAAAGGTAACTCCAAATTCATCTGGAAAAATTATCGTTGGAAGTTACACTTCGCTTGCTACAGCCCAAGATTTAATTCAACAATTGAAAGCAAACGGATTCACTCCAGAGGTCATTGAAAAAGACGGAAAAGTACGTGTTTCTGCAGGAGATGCTTCTTCGTCATCAGTTTTAGTCCCTAAGTTAAAAGCACTTGGAATTGATTCTTGGATTTTGAAATAATAGATAATTATCAATTGAAAAAGGGTCATAGAATTCTTTGAAAAGCCTTGAAAATCAAGTTACATTAGTAAACAACTCATTATTTTTTACGCTTAGGTTTCCCTACAATCAATTTATTGATAATCTTTTCCATTTTATTTGAGAAATAAATAATGATTAAAACATAGACAAAAGTCATTATTATAAATCCAAGATGATTTCCCCATTCTTTTTCTTGGGGTCCATAAAAGTGAACACAAATTCTATAAATGGAAACGGTGAAAAGTATCGCAAAAAGTAAAGTGAATCCAACTTTTAAAGTAAAACCTAAAAAGGTATCATTTAATGTTTCAGATCGTTGGAACTGTCTGTAATTCATTTTTGCATCGTAGTTTGCTTTTTGATTTGCTTTACTTTGAGCTCGACGTAAATCGTTTTCAAATTTCTGGCTAACTCGTCCGTTTCCTCGATTTTCGCGCTGAATTTTCAATAATATATCGTACGAATTTTTTGATTCTATTTTAGACAAACATTGATAGGCAACTTCTATCTCAATAAACTTTTCCGCAGCTTTTTCGTCAGAATTTAAATCGGGATGAAACAATTTGGCTAGTTTACGAAACGCAGCTTTGATTTCCTCTTTGGAAGCAGATTCAGGAACACCAAGAATTTCGTAATAAGTCATCTAATGTAAAATTAGAAATTGAAAATTGAAAAAGCGTAAAAATAAAATCTGATCATCATTGATGATTTAATTTTAAAATAGAAATTGAGGAAGTTACTTGGTTAAAAAGAAATAATCCTAAACCTAAAACCCAATTTATATTTTTTTCAATTTTCAATTTTCCCTTTTCAATTTATCACAGTTTGCCTAGCATCAAAAACTCAATGTCCTTGTATTTCAATTCGAAGACTTTACCTAAAACTTCACTTACCAATGTTCCTTTGTAAATGTAAACTCCAGCTCTGAATCCAGGTTCTTGACGAATTAAATCTTGACATCCACCGTGTTCTCCCATCGAATTTAAAATAGGAGCGAAGGTGTTTGATAAAGCAAAAGATGCTGTTCTTGGAACACGTGATGCAATATTCGGTACACAATAATGTGTTATTTCGTGCACTTTGTAAGTTGGTTTTTTATGGTTTGTCACGCGCGATGTCTCAAAACAACCTCCTTGGTCAATACTTACATCAACAATCACAGATCCGGGTTTCATATTTTCTACCATTTCTTCGGAAACAACACATGGAGTACGGCCCAAAGGTGAACGAATTGCTCCAATCACTACATCTGCACGACGAATCGCTTTTGCTAAAACTTTTGGTTGTAAAACGGAAGTGTAAATTCTGAATCCTAAGTCGTTTTGTAGTCGGCGTAAGCGCGATAAACTACTGTCGAAAACTTTCACAGATGCTCCTAATCCGAGTGCTGCACGAGTAGCGAATTCACCAACAGTTCCAGCTCCAAGAATCACAACTTCAGTTGGTTGAACACCTGCGATTCCACCCAACATAATTCCTTTCCCATCGTTATATGAAGAAAGTAATTCACCTGCAATCAAAATAGAAGTTGTTCCCGCTATTTCGCCCATCGTGCGTACAATTGGGAAAACTCCAGCTTCATCTCGGA
>JBKDZA010000302.1:0-6662 GCA_046308455.1 Fluviicola sp. | reverse complement strand
AAATCTTGCACTATGATTTCATCATGAAAACCTTTGGAAGTCAACTTATGCTTCAAAAACTCATCAGGAATTTCATTTTTTTCTTCAAAATAAAGGTGTAATTCTTCTCCTTTTTGCTCGTAACCTGTTACATCAAAATACTCAACCAAGTATTCCGGCAATAATAATTTTAATAATCCTAAATCAGCCAATTTTTTACTTTAGGATTCAAAGATCGTAATTTTAATTTCATTTTTACTCCACAACTTTTTGTCTTGATCCTATAATAATCTTATGAAAAAAAATATTTTCCTTATGCTTGCTTTAGTAGCAGCATTTACACTTGGTTCTTTTGTTCAATCAAAATTGGATGACAAAGAGAAAGCTAAAAAAGAAGAAAAAACATTGAAATTGGGTGTTTTTTCTTTAAGTATGAATGTGAAAGATTTAAAAGCATCAAAAGCATTTTATGAAAACTTGGGCTTTCGTCAATCAGGTGGAGATGAAAAGCAAAACTATGTTGTAATGAAAAATGAACGAACAGTGATTGGTTTGTTTCAAGGTATGTTTGAAGGAAATATGTTGACCTTCAATCCTGGTTGGGATGAAAACAAGAAAAACTTAAAGAAGTTTGACGATGTACGTGTGATTCAAAAAGAATTGAAAGCGAAAAATGTTACTTTGTTGCAAGAAGCAGATGACAAGACAACTGGTCCTGCTTATATCATGTTTACTGATCCAGATGGAAATGTGATTTTGATTGATCAACATCGTTAAAATCTAAAATTTTATCCTAAAGACATCGTTCCTCAAACTAATTAAATTTTTATAAGATTTTTGTGTTATGCAAAAGTATCATGTTTGATAAATATAATTTTGTCATTTTTAATTAATAGTTTGTCCACTTTAATTAGTTTTTCATTTAATAGATAATTCTTAAAAAAGAAATTTGTCAAAAAAAAGTTATGAATTACAAGATTTTAGCCGGTATAGCCCTTTTCTTTAGTTTTCAATCATTTGCTCAAGAAAAATATACATTAAGTGGCACTGTAAAAGAAAAAACAACTGGAGAAACAATAATTGGCGCAACCATTAAACTATCTGACTCCAGTGGTATAGGTGTAATTACAAATGAATATGGATTTTATTCTATTACACTACCAGCAAAAAACTACACAATATTATTTACATCTGTTGGATTTGAAACACAGCTCATTCAAATTAGCTTGAATCAGAATAAAACAATAGATGTTTTATTAATTGAACCAAAGACAACTGAAATAGAGGAAGTTGTTGTTAATTCACGTAAAAAAGATGACAATGTTACGAACGCTCTAGGTGGAGTTGAAAAACTAGATGTCAAAGAAATTGCAAAAATACCAGTATTTGCTGGTGAAAAAGATATTATCAAAACGCTTCAATTAACTCCAGGTATAAAATCTGGTGGAGATGGAAATGCAGGAATGTATGTACGAGGAGGGGCAGCTGATCAAAATTTGATTTTATTAGATGAAGCTCCTGTTTACAACGCATCACATTTATTAGGATTTTTCTCGACATTCAATAGTGATGCAATTAAAGATGTAACTGTATATAAAGGAGGAATGCCTAGTCAATATGGTGGTCGTTTGTCATCAGTTCTAGATGTAAAAATGAATGATGGAAATGTCAATAAATACCATTTTGGTGGTGGATTGGGTATAATTTCATCAAGATTGTTTTTTGAGGGCCCAATTGTGAAGGAAAAAGGTTCTTTTTTGATTACTGCTAGAAGAACGTATGCTGATATGTTTTTAAAGGCAACAGAAAATTACAAAGATGCTTCACTTTATTTTTATGATTTGAATTTGAAAGCAAATTATAGAATAAATGCAAAAAATAGAATTTTTTTGTCCGGTTATTTTGGACAAGACAAATTGGGTATAGATGGATTTGGTTTGAATTGGGGTAATGGTACTGGTACAATAAGATGGAACTCGATAGTTGGACCAAAATTGTTTTCAAATACAACATTAACATTTAGTAATTTTAATTACAATATTGGAATTGAATCTGGGTCTACTGATTTTGAAGTGAAATCTAAAATTAGAGATTACAACATTAAACAAGATTTCACTTATACAATAAATCCAAAGAATAGTTTAAAATTTGGAATAAACTCGATTCAACATACGGTAACTCCTGGGCAAATAAGCAGTGAAAGTAACGAGCAAAGTTTTGTTAAATTGCAAGATCGTTTTGCATGGGAAAATGCAGCATATTTCTCACACGAATATAAATCTGGTGGAAGATTGAACGTTGTTTATGGGATACGTTTTTCAACGTTTACAATTCTTGGGGAGGGTGATTTTTATTCTTTTAATGACAAGGGTGAAGTTGTATCAACTACTTCATATAAAAAGAATGAGGCAGTTAAAACTTATCTGAATTTAGAGCCTCGATTTTCAACTTCTTACACATTGAATAATGATAACTCTTTAAAATTTGGGTATGCAAGAAATGTACAAAATCTACACTTGATTAGTAATTCTACGGCTTCAACTCCAACTGATTTGTGGATAATGAGTAGTGAAAATGTAAAACCAGAGATATCCGATCAACTATCATTTGGTTATTATCAAAATTTCAAGAATAATAACTACGAGTTCAGTTCAGAGATTTACTATAAATCAATGCAAAATCAAATTGATTATAGAGATGGTGCAAATACTTTAGCAAATGATAAAATTGAAGGAGAATTACTTTTTGGTAAAGGTAGAGCTTATGGTTTGGAACTCTACTTAAAGAAAAAGACAGGAAAATTTAATGGTTGGATTAGCTATACTTTAGCAAGAACTGAAAAATTAATCGATGGAATTAATAAAAATGAATGGTATGCAGCCCGACAAGATAAAACACATGATGTTTCAATTGTAGGTATTTATGATTTTAATAAAAAATGGTCATTGTCAGCGAGTTGGGTCTTTACAACAGGGAATGCTGTTACTTTTCCAACAGGAAAGTATACAGTTGATGGGAATACTCAATATGTATATACTGAAAGGAATGGATATAGAATGCCCAACTATCACCGAATGGATGTGGGTGTTACATGGTATAAAAAGAAAACTGAAAAGTTTGAAAGTAGTTGGAATTTCAGTGTATATAATGCATATGGTAGACAAAATGCTTGGACAATTAATTTCAGACAAAACGAATCAAATCCATCTCAAACTGAAGCTGTTCAAATTGCATTATTTAGATGGGTTCCATCAGTTACTTACAACTTTAAATTTTAAAAAAAAAGAACATGAAAAAAATCAGTTTAATACTTTTATCGGTACTGTTTTCAATGCTTTACTCTTGTGAAAAAGTAATTGATGTAAACGTAAAAGAAATAGATTCAGAAATAATGATAGAGGGAATCGTATCGGATGATCCTTCAGAAGGAGCCAAAGTAATTATAACAAAGTCGTTATCAATAGGAGAAACTTCTGAATTTCCCTCTGTGTCAGGTGCAACAGTCATAATTAATGATGATTTAGGAAATAGTTTTGTTTTACTTGAATCAAGTGCAGGAAGCTATACTAATTCTACATTAGTTGGAGTTCCAGGTAGAACGTACAGTTTATCAATTAATGTTGAAGGAAAAATTTACACGGCGACATCAAAAATGCCAACAAAGGTGAATTTAGATACAGTAAATGTTGATGAAATAACTTTTCCTGGAATAGAAAATGGAAAATCAATAGTTCCTGTCTTTACTGATCCAATTGGTTTAGGTAATTATTATAGATTTAAATTGAAAAGAAATTCGACAATTAGTAAGAATATATTTTTAGGAGATGATCAGATTATTGATGGCTTAACGAATTCAATTGGTTTAATAGATCAGAACATGATTCATAAAAGTGGAGATACTGCGGAAGTTACGTTAATCTGTATAGATTCGCACGTATATACTTATTTTTATAGCATGAATCAGAATTTAAACGGTTCAACTGCTAGTCCTGCAAATCCTGTTACAAATATACAAGGGGCAAAGTTAGGCTATTTTAGTGCACAAGCATCGGATACAAAATTTGTGATAGTGCCATAATTTATTTGATTTTTAAAAAAATAAAGGTAGAGGAAAATGTTAACTAAACTAAAAAAAGAATATTCAAACTTTCGATCAACTGAATACAGTAAACGCATTTTTTGGGTAGCTATTTTTTCCTCTCCTTTGATTTCAGTTTATGGTGTTAGTCCCTTTTTTATTTTTGAATTTATTCCTTTCAATGAGTTTTTATATATTTTTATTGCTTTAACTCTTTTAAGTTTTGTAGGATGGATGTTCAATGCATATCTAATTTATGTTTTCGAGTCTATGAAAACTTGGAAAAGATATATTTTAAGTTTTCTCTGTACATTTTTCCTCCATGGAATCGCAATTTCCTTGGGTAAAGATTTTAGTTTTGTTCCAAATAGAGTCGGAAATTTTTGGATAACGATCTATCCTATTTTTTCAATTATGGCTTTCAATACAATTTCACTTATTGTCCTCAATCTTATAAAAACACAAGAGAAAAACAAACAAACAGAATTGGCATTTAAAAATTTGTCGCTGTCAACTCTTGAAGCTGAAAAAAAACTTCTTCAACAACAGTTACAACCACATTTTCTATTCAATTCTCTAAGTACGATGAAATCACTTATTCAAGAAAATCAAGATGCTGCTGAAGAGTATGCTGTTCAACTTTCCGCATTTTTGCGTTATTCGATTGAGGCAACCAAGATGGATTTGGTTTTATTAGAGGATGAGTTAGGCTTTACTATGAGTTATTTAAAATTACAACAAACACGTTTTCCCAATTCATTGTTTTGTCACGTTGATATTCATAAACGATTTTATGATAGAAAAATACCGTCTTTCGCTTTACAAACATTAATTGAAAATGCAATAAAACACAATCAGTTTACATCAAAAAGACCCTTGAAAATAGAAATCAAAGCAAAGGATAATTCACTTTTAATTTTAAACAATATTCAAGAAAGAAAAGTAACTACTCAAAGTACAAAAACAGGATTGTCAAATTTGAACAAACGTTATGAATTGATTTCAGGAAAAGGAATTAAAGTTAAAGAGAAAACAGATTTATTTACAGTAGTATTAGAATTGATTTGATATGAAAATAGTCATTATTGAGGATGAGTTTCACACTTCAAGAGATTTATCAAAAACATTAATAGCAATAGAACCTGAAATTGAAATTGTAGCTATTTTAGAGTCAGTAGAGGAATCGATAGAATTTTTCACAAAAGAAGAAAAAGTGGATTTAATTTTTTCTGACATAGAGCTTGGAGATGGTTTGAGTTTTGAAATTTTCAATCAAATAAACAATAAAATTCCTGTTATTTTTTGCACTGCCTACAATCAATATGCGCTAGATGCCTTTAAAAGTTTTGGAATCGAATATATTTTAAAGCCTTTCGATAAGATTAGTATTTATAGAGCTCTTGAAAAATATTCACAATTAAAACAGAAAATTGAAACAAAAACGGATCAAATTCAAAGTTTGTTAGCGCATTTTCGTTCAAGTATTAAAGATTTTTCTAATTCATCATATTCTTCTTTAATTGTTCAAGTTGGGGATAAAATTATACCTATACAAGTTCATGATTTTGCTTTGTTTTATATTGAAAATGGAATTGTCTACGGTTTAACTTTTCAGCAGAAAAAATATCAAATAGATGAAAATTTAAAATTTCTAGAAGAAAAAAATGAGCAACTTTTCTTTAGAGCAAACAAACAGTTTTTAATTAATCGAAAAGCAATCAAAGAGGCAACTCATTCATTTAACCGACATTTGAAAGTTTGTTTAATAATCCCCTTTTCAGAATCAATAGTAATTGGTAGATTAAAAACAGCATCTTTTTTAAACTGGTTATCTGCAGATTATTAGTGAATTAAAATGTGATTCCTTAATTGATCAACATCGTTAAAAATAGAAATTTTAATAAACTAAAAAGGCGTTGAGAAATTCTCAACGCCTTTACTATTTTAGTGTAGATTGTTTATTATTGTTTGAATGTCTTGCAATTCACAACATTCCCCATGTACCAGTAGTCACCTTGAACTAAAATGTATCCTCCTGCATCAAGACTAACTAATACATATGTATAAACTGATCCTGAAACTCCAGATTCTGCTTGAATTGTCCATGCATCTCCAGCGTCTAAGTCAACTTCTTTTATAGAAATAATTTTGTAAAATTGCGCATCACTGATTTCATCACCAGCATATACATTGTGACATAACATTTTGTCTTTGAAGCTAAATGTATACACTTCATTTGTTTCAGTGTATTCATCACTATCAATGTCTGTTGTGTATTTCGTTGCTTGGAAGGAAACGCTTTGTTGTCCAAATGACATACCTCCTATTATGAAAGTAAGTACTACTAATAAATTTTTCATCTTTTCGTAATTTTGATTGTTTAACAAGTATACTTATAAATTAAGTACAATGCAAAGATTCTCAAATTATTTTCATCTTGCAATAACTCATTTGCATTATTTTTTTAAATGCTTGTCGGGAACTTTGCCACAAGTTTTTTAATTCCATTGGTATAATGCTGAAGCTAGAACAAGTCTATTGAAAACATTTACTCCGAAACTTCTCCTGTTGTATTTAAAACAATACTCACTTAAATAGTTTTGCA
>JBKDZA010000301.1:0-7754 GCA_046308455.1 Fluviicola sp. | reverse complement strand
TAGTTTAGCTAAATTACGAGAATGAAATTGAAAATATAATACATTCATAAACTAAAATCCTTACATTTATTTTTTTTGAAAATTAAGCTGTTGAAAATCTTTCTATCAATATTCTTCATACTAAGTTTTAATGTTTTCATTAATGCACAAGACATTACTTTCAAACAAACCGAGCAATTCTTCGGTGTTGAAATGGTAAATGATAAAAAAATCGTAATTGGTGGATACATGAATATAATTGACAGCTCTCACATTCAAATTGAATTTGATCTTGGTGAAAACTGGATAGTTTATGACTCAATTTCAACTTATTTAGAATTAGATTCTACGTCAATAAATGATATCTATTTTCTTTATGATAAATATTTAAAAGATTCTGTTCCTTGTTTAGTTTTTAGAAATTCAGAAGGTTTTACTTTCTATTTGTCTAAACAAAAAGTAATAAGCACATATATTGGAAATGAAAAAATTTGTTACTTTCCAAAATGGGCACAAGTCTATCTTCCACGAAATAGGAAAAATAAATATTCCAGTTTACCCGTTATGTTTAATAAGTAAACCATTACAACTATGAAAAAAGTACTTTTAGGACTATTAATTCTATCAATCTCTAGCTGCGGAAAAGTCCCGACAACTCTCCCAAATATTCCATTCGACCATTTCGTAGGTGATTTTGAAAACGGAAATATCTCAGGTTTCCATTACTTAGTTACAGACACTTCTTTTTGTACACAAATCGTCACTTATCCCGTTAGAAAAGGAAATTATGCCTTGAAAAACACCTTAAGACCTGATGACTATACAAATAATGGCTACCGTGCTGAATTCTCGATTTACAATAGCGCAAATTATAAAAATGATGTGTTTTACGGATTTAGTTTTTTAATCGATTCTGCTTATTCAGATAATGCTTTCAACTTAATCTGTCAATGGCAAGATTTACCTTATTACATTCAAGCTGAAGGCTGGGAACCCGATCCAAATATTCGAGGCTCTTCTCCTCCACTTGCGTTAGTTTTTGTGGATGGGAAATTGGAAATCAAAATGAATGAACATCCACAGTCAAATAATCATACTTTTTTAGTTGGTGAGCCTCAAATAATTACTAAAAACCAATGGTATGATGTAGTTGCTCATATTTATTGGAACGACGATGAAACTGCTTTTATTGAATTTTGGTTGAATGGAACACCAATTACTCCTTCAAATGGAACAGACAACAAATTCTACAACAAAAACATCTATAATCGCGCTGGAAATTATTTCAAATTCGGTCAATACCGCGGAAAAGAAAAAACTACTAATACCAACACAATTTATTTCGACGAAGTAAAAATCGGATCATCTTATTCAGAAGTAGCGCCATGAAAAATACAATCCAATTTGTCTTCATTTTGATTGCAAGTTTTTCAGCTTACTCTCAAACAAATTCATTGAATAAACATTCACTTTCACTTGATTTTGGAAGTATTCGAAACAGATACGTGTATCCAATGAATTCACTTACTTATCAATCGCCCGTTTTCACCAAATACCGAATAGACTTTTCGCTTCGTTTACGATCGTATGGAACGTGGTATATTTTCAGTAAAAGTGCATATGATTTTACTCCAATTGCCAAGCTTTATTTGAAAGAAGAAAAAAGTACACTCAATTATTTTGTTGGTTTAGGTTTAGATGCACGACTACGTTTATTGAATGACGAAAGAGCAAATGTTTCCTCATCAGTTGAACCAATTTTAGCACTAGGAATGACTGGGAATTTCAAAAAAGTGAGTTTTTCACTTCCACAATGGACGCGTTTCTATTCCAATGGTATTTCTTTTTCTGTACTTCCTGAAGGAAGTTTTCACTTTTCGGAGAAATTTTCCGCCTTCGCGCGCTATGAGTTGAGTTATTTATCTGTTTACAAAAACCTTACGCATGAATGGCGACAAGATTGTTTTATTGGGGTGAAATATAATTGGGAATGAATCTATTATTTTTTTTTCAAACCAACTTTTTCTCACTAAATTCACTCTTTAAATCAAACTGATTTACATGAACAAAAAATTACTCTTTCTACTTATAATATTCTCAATCTGTTTGAATGGAATGACTCAAATTGTTTCAACTGAATTCGGACAGGTTCAAGGTTCTACAAATGGAACAATCAAACAGTTTTTAGGGATTCCCTTTGCAAAACCTCCTGTTGATTCCTTGCGTTGGAAAGCTCCTCAAAATCCAGATAATTGGGCTGGAACTTTAATTACAACTTCCTATGCACCTGTTTGTCCACAGAAAAAATTTGATCAAGGTGGAACAAATGATTCCTTAATCGGAAACGAAGATTGCTTGTACTTAAATGTGTGGACGCCACAAACAACAAGTGCTAATTTACCAGTTCTGGTATTTATTCATGGAGGTGGAAACCAACAAGGAAGTACAAATGAAATCAATGGTGGAACGGAAATGTACTTCGGGAAAAATATGGCTGAACGCGGAAATGCTGTCATTGTAACGATTCAATACCGCTTAGGTCCTCTCGGCTTTTTAGTTCATCCTGGTCTCGAACCAGAAACCCCAAATGGAACAGCTGGTAATTATGCAGCAATGGATCAAATTCTAGCTTTACATTGGGTTCAAAATAATATTTCAAATTTTGGTGGTGATCCATCGAAAGTGATGATTTTTGGTGAAAGTGCTGGTGGTGTGAATGTTGGGAATTTGTTAACCACTCCACTTGCTTCTGGACTTTTTCAACGTGCTTTGATTCAATCTGCAACTCCTTTAATTGGAGATTACACAACTGGTAAAAACAAAGGAATTCAGTTTGTTGATTCGTTTACAGTGGTCGGAACGGATGTCCAAAAAATAGCTTATATGCGAACTCTACCTACAGATTCATTGGTAAAAGATCTAACTCCTCCAATTAGCGGTGGTGCCGTTGGAATGAACTGGCAATCGGTTATCGACAACCAAGTCTTTTTTGATTTTCCATTGAATAGAATTGAATCTGGAAACTTTAATAAAGTTCCGCTGATAATTGGATCCAACTCGGAAGAAATGAGTCTTTCTGCTCCGCCAACTGTTACACCTGGAATGATGAATTTATTGATTGCGACGAGTATTCCAGCTCCTTTTCAAGCACAAGCAACAACTTTATATCCTCCTGGAAGTACAAATTCTCAAGCACGTGAATCGTACATAAACTTGTTCACAGATGCTCAATTTACGTCTACCACACGAAGAGTTGCACAATGTGTAAGTGTCAATCAAACAGAACCAGTTTACCGCTATTTTTTCACGCACAAACATTCTATAGCACCGTTAGCTGCATTAGGAAGTTATCACGGAATGGAATTGTTTTATGTCTTTAACACCTGGGAAGACGCAACATTGGGCTCAGGTCCATTATTTAGTCCACAAGACGATTCTGTACAAAACAACTTATTAAATTATTGGGTCAATTTCGCAAATACAGGAAATCCAAATGGTGGAAGTTTAGTGAATTGGCCAGTTTATTCAAGTACTTCAGATAATTATATTGAATTAAAAGCAACTCCAGATAATTCACAAAGCGGTTTGAGAACAGCTGAATCTGATTTTTGGGATGCTATTTCCGGATTTACAGCTTGTACTTCTTCAATAGGTTTAATTGACATTTCGACAAGTAATCAATTTAGTTTTTACCCCAATCCAACTAGTGGAAAAATACAATTCGATACAGACTTATCTTTAAATGCTTCAAATTGTAAAATGTATAATCAACTTGGTGTAGAACTTCCTTTAACAATTTCAGAAAATCAGTTAGATTTATCAAATCAAGTGAATGGAATTTATTTCTTACAAATTCAAACAAAAGAAGGAATCGTTTCCTATAAAATTATAAAACAATAAGTCTTGTATGAAAACATACATTTTTATTTTCACCTTAATTTTGAGTTCAATTGCAAAAGCTCAACTTTTCGACACATCAAAGTTATTTGAAAATATTCATGGTTTAAAACAAGATCGCACCACTTTTTACGAAGTCGAAGGATATTCAATTTCGGATACTTATGAGGCAATCAATCCAAAAGATACTGATTTCATCAAGTTTAAACGCAAGTATAAAATTGCAAAAGATGCACTTATTTCGGAATCTGAAGAGTATCGACAAGCTAAAATTATTACTGAAATCTCACCAGTAAATTCAAATCAAGAAACTTCAAGAATTATCTATGTATTTCCTGTTTCTGAAACTGAAGCACGAGTAATTTCCTTTTCAACTTTAATCAAAAGAAATTTTGAATTGGAAAAATACTTTTTAAAAACTTTGATTGAAGGTGTTATACCATCGAGTAGTTTTACATCAATTGAAATCGACAGTATCTCTTTTGCAGGAAGATATATCCAACTCGGACCAATTTGTAATTGGATGTCCCCACATAATATTCAATGTCAAAATATGGGACAAATGAATTGGTCAGAATTTCAAAGTCTCGACAAGGCAATAGAAATGACAAGTGCACAATATAATATGGTTTCCTCAAAATGGATGGGGAAAATGATTTCTACTGATTCTATTGATGTCATTTTTGAAGGAAGTGAAACCAAAATACTCAAAGTAAACTATCAGTTAAAAGCTCCATCTTTGATTACTGGTGGAACGAATAAACTTGTCGTGTTTTTTGTAAGTACGAAAGTTCGAGAAAAATATGTTTCCTGTGTTTTAAGTCAATATGTTACAAATTACTCAGAATTTGAACTTGCATCTTTACTTTCAGAAGTAATGACTCTGAAAAATTGATAATTAAAATCATACAATACTAACTGAAAATTGTATAATACAAAATCTGTTAGAATGATTCATATTTGCAAAACACTATTGTTCAAATATGATTTATAAAACCCTCTTGTTATAATTCTATTTATAAAGCTTATTTGATTAAGCCGCGAATTTTCTTTTGGGAAAATCTGTCTGACATTTTGTTAAAAGAATTCACATTCAAAAACATTTATCAGTCATTTATGAAACACTTTTCTATTAAATCTCTCTTTTTCAATGTGCTTATTGTATCAAGTATACAGGCTCAAACTACCGTTGAAAATTGCACTCAACCTTTAAATATATGTAACATGGAAACAAAACTTGAAACGAATACACAAATTTCATTGCCGCGAATTGGTGATAAAGCACCTGATTTTGTAGCAACTACAACACAAGGAGTTGTCAACTTCCCAGTCGATTATAGTGGAAAATGGGTCATCTTTTTTAGTCATCCAGCAGATTTTACTCCTGTTTGCACTTCCGAATTCATGACCTTTGCGAATATGCAAGATGACTTTACAAAGTTAAACACACAATTAATTGGACTCTCGATTGATGGTTTGTACAGTCACATTGCATGGCTTCGAACAATCAAGGAGAAAATCGAATTCAATGGAATGAAGAATATCGAAGTTAAGTTCCCATTAATTGAAGACATTACAATGGAAATCGCTGGAAAATACGGCATGATTCAACCTGGGGAAAGTAGTACAAAAGCAGTGCGAGCAGTATTTTTTATTGATCCTTTTGGAATTGTAAGAGCGATGATTTATTATCCTTTATCATTGGGACGAAATTTTGAAGAACTAAAAAGAGTAATAATCGCCTTACAAACTGCTGATAATTTCGCTGTTGCAACTCCAGCAAATTGGGAACCCGGAGATGATGTAATCATTCCAACAGCTGGTTCATGTGGAATCGCAAAAGAACGTATGGAAACTTCAACAGTTGGAGTAACTTGTTACGACTGGTTCTTTTGTACGAAAAAACTTTCTTTGGAAGAATTAAAATATCCACCAGTTAAAAACTGAAAAAATACTTCTTGTGAAAAATTACCCGTACATTGATGAAAATCAAACACTAAATAAAGGTATCACTAATCAATTTTATATGAAACTTTTTATCCAAAATATGGTCAGTTTGCGTTGCAAGCTTTTAGTGAAATCAGAAATGGAAAAACTAAACATTAAATTCTTAACTGTAGAATTAGGTGAAGTTGTTCTATTAAAACCAATAACAAATGAGAAAAAGGAAAAACTAAAAATTCAATTGCACAAATCTGGACTTGAAATAATGGATGATAAAAAAGCCATGTTATTAGAAAAGATAAAGAATATTGTTGTTGAAATGGTACATTATTCGGAAGAAATTCCAAAAGTTAATTTTTCTACTTTCTTAAGTGAAAAGTTACAAATTGATTACCATACTTTATCCGATTTTTTCTCGAAAACGAAAGGAATGACAATCGAACATTTCATTATTCTACACAAAATTGAACGCGTTAAAGAATTGATTGTTTACGATGAGTTAAGTTTAACTGAAATTTCATACATGATGCATTACAGCAGTCTTTCACATTTATCCAAACAATTCAAACAAATCACTGGACTTACACCATCTTATTTTAAACAATTAAAACTTAAAAACAGAAGTATGCTTGAGTCAATTTGATTCAATTTATTTGAAACAGTTTAATCTAAATACTCAAATAATATAACTCTTCAATTTAATTGTGTAAGTGATTTAAATCCAAATTAGTAGACCTTTACTTTGTTATAAAAAATCATTTATAACGTTAATTTAAATCACTATGAGAAATAATGCAGATTTACAAAAAGATGTTCAAGATGCTATTAAATGGGAACCATTACTTCATGCTGCTGAAGTAGGAGTTACAGTAGACAATGGTGTTGTAACACTAACTGGTAGCGTAAACAGTTATGCGAAAAAAATTGAAGCTGAAAACGCTACGAAAAATGTTGCTGGAGTGAAAGCAATCGTTGAGAAAATAGATGTTAAATACCCGAACAGTTTTGCAAAAAAAGATGACAACGAAATTGCAACTGATGTTTTAAATGCTATGCGCTGGGATTCTTTGGTTCCTCATGAAGATTTAAAAGTAAAAGTTGAAAATGGTTGGGTTAATTTAGATGGCGAATTACATTGGAATTTCCAAAAAGAAGCAGCAAAAAACGCAATTAAAAATTTGACTGGTGTGATGGGAGTTATTAATAATATTAAGATTCAATCTACAACAAAAGATTCAATAGAGAAAAAAGATGTTGAACAAGGATTCAAACGCAGTTGGACACTTGATTCAGATAATATCAACGTAAATGTTGATGGCAGAAAAGTTACATTAAATGGAACTGTAGGTTCGATTTTTCAAAAGGAAGAAGCAGGAAGAATTGCTTGGAATACTCCAGGAATTTGGGATTTAGACAATCTTTTGAAAGTTAACTACGCTTTCTAGTAAACAAACACCATCAAAACAAAGAAGATATGCTGTTCCTTGCTTCAGCATATCTTTTTTTTAAATTTTAAACACAAAATGTTATGAATAAAATGAAAACATATGGCATTTGGATGGATCATTCAAAAGCGATTTTTATTGACCTTGAAAATCCAAAAGAAAATTTCAAAGTTGATTCAAGTTTTAATCACACAGCGAAAGTTGAAACACTATCACGAAGTGAGAAAACAATGCACAACAAAGAACAACATCAACAAATTGCTTACTTTAAAGAAATCAAAGAACATTTAGAAAATTGTAATCGTTTGTTACTTTTTGGACCAACAAGCGCGAAAATGGAATTCTATAATTTCATTAAGGAAAATGGACATCTAAAAGATATTGCCATTGAAACAACAGATAAAATGTCGATGAATGAATTACATGCTTATGTGCACAAACATTATCAAAATCAAATAACTCAAATCGATTTTTAAATCAATTTTATTC
>JBKDZA010000300.1:0-6594 GCA_046308455.1 Fluviicola sp. | reverse complement strand
CTTAGTCAATTTGGCTGAGCTAGTACAGTATTGCCTAAAAGTTATCTTCTCAAAAATTTTAAACTTTCGACAAAAAATATTTTTTAGCTACAAATTTTCAAATCTAAGTCAAATTTGAGTCTGACTTTTTCAGCAGACCCTTATTTAAAATATATGCTCTATGATATTACATAAGGGCTATTTTTTTTTGAATACTTCAAATATTTAAATTGGACTTATCATATATGACGAATCTAAATCCCGAAAATATTAAAGACAATCATTTCAAATGACAGCAATTAAAATTATTTTAAAATCACTTTTTGGAAAGAAAACAACTTCATTAGAAAAGCTATCAGTCAATATAGATGAAATGGAATATGAAAATAATGGCGGAATATTATCTGTAAAAGCAAAATTAAAACTCAAAACAAAAGAAGAAGGTGGACGACAAACTGGATTCATCAGTGGTTATAGACCAAATCACGTATTTGAGTACAATGACAACGGACAATTATCTCAAGCATTTGTTGGTGACATAATATTTGAAGGATTACCAACAATTGAGCCGGGTGAGGAAAGAGAAGTAACAGTTCGTTTTTTAATGGATCAACCAATTGAAAAATATTTAGAAAAAGGAAGAATTTGGTGGCTTCATGAAGGTCCAATTCAAATAGGGCAAGCAGAAGTATTATGAAGACTAAAAAAATTACAGTAGTGTATCTTTAATTGTTAAAATTAATTTGAATAAATAAAAAAATCCTACTTCGAAAAGTAGGATTTTGCGCTGTAGTTTAGGATTTAGTTTGTTCGGGTATGATTTTGAATAGTTTATTTTAGAACCAAAAGATTTTCCATCCTTCAGGAGTCATTATGCAATCCAAAGAAAAATAAAACTCTTTGGTTACTCCAGTTTCAACAGATTTCTTCCCTTTTTTCATGACTTCTTTTGCCGTGAAAGTCAATGAAACACGACCTTTTTGACGCAATTTTTCATCTTCGATTTCTTCATCAAAATCTCTGAATTTAATACTTGTTAAAGTGAAATTTGTATATCCTTGTGTTTCTGATAAAGTTGGAAGAGCTATTACTTTTTGTAACGCTTCCTTTGCACTTTCAGCTTTGTCTTCGTCATTTAAAGCAAAGAATTTAGCTAAATTTTCATTAGTTAATGTTGCTGAATTAGCACTAAAGAAATCAGAGAATTCTTTACTGAAAGTCATCAATGTTGCTAGAGGATTATTGGTAGGAAGAGCTTCTTCAACACGTTTCATATAAATTGCATCGAATCCTTTTTCAGAATAAGTTCCAAAACGTTTTGTTGGAATTTCTTTGTACAATAAACTTTTGTCAGAAGAACTAAACATACTTGAATAGTTGCTCGTTGATCCAACAACATTCCATGTTCCATTTGTGTATTTTAATTGAAATTCAATTGTTTCACTTCTTTCTGTTTCAGCTAGGAAAATAGATTTATCAGAAGAGAAAGCTCCAAGAGTTCCAGTCAGATTAACACGAAATTCAACAGTTTGAGCATTTGTAACTTTTGAGAAATTGTAAGTTGGATTTGCTTCATCATAAGTGTAAGGACTGAATGCTTTTATTTCAATGAAATCTTTCAACAAATTGGTTTTCGCAAATTCTGATTTAATACACAATTCAGCTAATTTGTCCGCCTCAGTTTTTGTCATTCCTTTGTCTTCATAAAATGGTAAAACATTCACAACATAAGCTGACCATTTATCTTCTAACACACATTCCGATGCATCACAAGTAGATCGTTTGTATTCCACAACAACTTCAATTTTCGATTGAATTCCGTTTACAATTTTCGGATTTTCGTAAAAATAGCGAACTGCACAACCATCATTTGGCCATCTTTCAATTGAACTGGATTCATCTCTTCTAAATCCAACAATTTCAGATTTTTTAATCAATTTAAATTCAGAAAAGTTGATTGTTGAACTACTTAAATATTCCGCATGTTTGATGGAGGCATCCAATTCTTTCACACGAAATGCTTCGAATTGAGCGAGAGTAGGATAGGGGATAGATGATTGAGCTAAAAGTTGTAAACTCATCAACGAAAGTGTTAAAAGTAGAATCGTTTTTTTCATAGTTGTAAACATTAAATTGCTTTAAATTTTAGGTGAAATTACTTGTGAGATTTCGTGTAGAAAAATGATTTGGGTGAACGACCTTAAAATTTGGGTGAAACTGTTTTTTACATGTAGGATTGCACGAAATCACTAGATTTTAGCTATTATTTTCAATAGATAAGATTAATTTTGAGGCAACTAAAACTCGTTTCACTTGAAAAAACTGTTGCTGACTCTTATTTATTTTGGACTTTATTGGAGTTCTGTTTGTTTTGGTCAGGAAAGTTCCAAAAATGATTTATCTGTTTATTCGATAGGTATTGAATACGAGCAATTGAACTCGGAGACGAAAATCAATCAAAGATTTGCAGAAGATTTAGCGAGAACGGATAATAAGCGAAATGAACTGATTTACTCGTTGGCTTATGTAAAATCCATCATTGAATTGTCACATTTTGATCAAGCATTTTCGGTCTTACAAAAGATTCGAATCGATGTAAAACAACAAGATAATTACATCAAAGGAAGCTATAATTTGGTCTTAGCACGTTTACTTTCCAAGGTTGGACGAACAGATGAAGCTATTCAGAAAAACGAATTAAGTATTCAACTTTTAAGTCGTACGAAGCATTTTATAGAATTGAAAAACGCTTATATCAATCAAGGATTTTATTTGGTGGGAAAGAAAAAATACGCGAAAGCAATTGAATCTTTGAACGCTGCGCTCCGTTTAGAAGAAAATGGAATCAATGAAATGGCAGTGGTTTTGAGAACGAATCGGGCGTTTATTTCCTTGATGCAAAACAATACCGAAGAAGCTCAAAATTGGTGTGAATTAGCAAAAAAGAAAGTAAATAAAAGTGCAAAGAATCATTATTTAGACGATTATAGAATCGCAATTATTCAAGCTTCCATTGCGGAAATTAAGAAAGATTTTTCTGCTGAAGATGCATTTTTAGGTGAAGGCGAACGAATCGCTAAAAAATATCATTTGAAAGATAACTTGAAAAATGTCTATTATTCACAAAGTTTCAATGCTTCCCAAAAAGGAGATTTTCAACAAGCGCATCAGTTGATGTTAAAAGTGGATTCTTTGAGTAAGATTTTACCAAATTCATTGATTTCAGAGCGTTTAGCTGTATTGGATTTAGAAGATAAAATATACGAGGAACGTAAAACAGTTCAATTGACCAAAGAGAAATTGGATTTAAAAGCACAGCAAGAAAAGTTATTGATTGGAATTATAATTGTCATAAGTTTTGCACTTTTAATTATTAGCTACTTATTCAATAGTATTCGTAAAAAACGCGATATGTTGGTGAAACAGAATATTGCTTTAGCACAACAAGATGAAAAAAGATCAAGTCCAGAATTGGAAAATAAAACGATTGATATTCAGTTGATCATTGAGCTAGAGAAATTGATTTACGACAAGAAAATTTATACATCTTCGCAATTGACATTGGAGAAGTTAGCAAAGAAGTTGAACACCAATAGGACTTATTTATCAGAGGCGATTAATTCGCATTATCAGACTAATTACAGTTCGTGGATTTCGAATATTCGGATGTCGGCAGCGCGTAAGTTATTGATTGATCCGAATTATGACCACTACAGTATCGAAGGAATTTCGAAAGAAGTTGGTTTTTCGTCAATTTCTTCGTTCAATACTTTATTCAAGAAGTTCTCAGGATTGACGCCATCGCAGTTTAAGAAAGAGCGGTTGAAACAATGATGCTTTTTACTTATTAACCACAGATTAACAGATTAACAGATTAACAGATTTCACAGATTTAAATTCGCTTAAATTCTTTGTGGTCTTCGTGTACACCGTGGTTAAATTTCAATTATTTACTTTGCATTTTAAAAAATGGCGGATTTCGAATATCAAATAAATTCTCTTGTTTCAACTTATCTGTTTCACTTTGTTCTAAAAACCGCAGAGACACAGAGGCGCTAAGAAAATCAAGTAGATTTTAAGTTAAACTTTTTTACATTTTCCATTGATAATTTTAAATTATTTCTGCCACAGATCCACAGATTTTTTTGATGTTAGGACGACGAATTACACAGATGGAATGTAAACATTCATAGGATTACACAGATTGATTTTCTCTACATTCCTTTGTGTTCTTCTTTTCTTTGTGGTTAGTTTCTTTGTTTCACACTATTCTTTATGTTATTTAAATTTTAGTTTAGTAGTATTTTTAGATAATATCACCCCGATGGGATTCCATTATGAAGAGCGTAGCAACAGAACGAAAATGATGGATTGAAAATTTCAAATCTTTTGAAGAATACTTTGCGCCTCTGAGGCTTTGCGGTTAATAAACTTAGTTTAGCAAGATTTAATCTTTGTAGTAAATTTACGATTTTTCATTCCTTTGTGGGCTTGGTGTTCTTTGTGGTTAATTATTTCTTTATTTTAATTTAAGTTTAATGTAATCAGTGTTTTACAGGCTTGACTTAGGTTTTCAAATTGATCAATTTGGCAGTTAAAAGTTTGTCGTGGTGTTTTTTTATCTCTTGTTTTGCACCGAATTGTTAAAACAAATGAAATGAAAAAAATAGTTCTTTCGGCGTACGTATTTATTTCCGGTTTTACTTTTTTCGCACAAAATAATCCGTGTAAAGAAGTAGTTGGATATTATCCAAATTGGCAATGGTATGACCGAAATAAATTAGTGAATCCACAAACAATTGATTATTCGAAGTACTCAATTCTGAATTACAGTTTTTTTGAGCCCTTGGCAAATGGGACTATCAAGATTACAGATCCGTGGGCAGATAAAAACTTATTGTTAGGTCCGATCAATTGGGCTGTTGCTCCTTCGGGTTACGATTCGAGTTACGATTTTGGAAATCCAGCGTATCATCATCCTAATCAAAAAATGAGTGATTATTGTCACCTTAATGGCGTGAAGTTTCTTCCTTCCATTGGTGGATGGACATTGTCACAGAATTTTCCTTCTATTGCTGCTGACCCTACAAAAAGACAAACATTCGCGCAATCGTGTGTGGATTTAATTGAAGCATTTAATTTCGATGGAATTGATTTGGATTGGGAATATCCAGGTTTTGCAGATCATGGAGGAACTGCTCAAGACGAACAAAATTTCACTTTGTTGTTACAAGAAATACGCACTGCGATTGATGCTTACGGTCAATCAGTTGGAAAACCAATGTTATTAACTATAGCAGTTAGCGCAGATCCATCTAAAATGGATGATGTGGAGTGGGATAACGTGGAACCTTTGGTGGACATGATTAATTTAATGTCCTATGATTTCTTTGGTGCATTTGATAATTTCACGAACCACAATTCACCTTTATACGCTCCAACTTCAGGGAATTCTGCATTCAATTGCGATGTAGCTGTAACATCTTTAATCACTACATATTCAGTTGATCCACAAAAAATCAATTTGGGAATTGCCTTTTATGGACGTTCACAAAAAACAGGTTCTACTCCACAACTCCACGTTTCATCGACTGGACAAGCTGATTTGATTACGTTTCAAGTAGATGAAGGTACACCACTTTATTACAATGTATTATTGAAGCAAAATTTATTCACGCGTTTTTGGGACGACAATGCAAAAGTTCCGTATTTATTAGGAAATGGAGGTTTGAATACCTTTTTGTCCTATGATGACGAAGAATCAGTTGGTTTGAAAGCGGAATACATCGTAGAGAAAAACTTAAAAGGTGCGATTATTTGGGAAATCACAGGGGATTATATTGAAACAGCTCCAGGTTCTGGAATCATTTCACATACACCATTGGTTGATACCCTTAATTCGGTTTTGTGTAATTATATTCCGCAAGATACAACAAGTGGTGGCGGATCAGGTGGAGGAACTGGAACAAACTCATTAACAGAGAACGAGTTAGCGAATTTTTCAGTGTATCCAAATCCTGCGAAAGAAATATGTACAGTACAATTTTCAGAAGGAATTCAAGGTATAGAGATTTATTCTTTGGAAGGGAAATTAGTGACAACAAGAACTTATTCAGGTGAACAGAAAATTAGTTTGAAAACAACAGATTTTCCTTCGGGAAAATATCTTTTAAAAGTTGCTTCTGCCTCTTCAAGCAAGCAAATCAAGTTAACAATACATTAGTTTGTAAAACTTTTTCATTGAAGTCCACTTCTTTTTTCTTTTAAAATAATATAGTTTGAAAGTAGTAAGGGTTAGGTTAGTAAACTATTAAAGTTGTTTTTTAATTTGAATCGAATAAAAGATTCAAGTTTAGTTTAGGTAGATTTTAAAATTCATGAATTTAAGAAGTGTGAATAAATGAAGAAGTAAAAAGCGGAGTTGACTAGAGCTCCGCTTTTTTGTTTTATATTATTCTATTCGGGGAAAAGGCCGAACTCCTATTTAGCAAAATTGGAATTTCGCAAAGTGGACACTTATCCTACAAAGTCTAGTTTTGGAATTAGGGGAAATTACCTACGATTAGGTATAAAGGCCTAATTGGAATTTTGGAATTTCCCAAAGTGGACAATTAT
>JBKDZA010000299.1:0-22031 GCA_046308455.1 Fluviicola sp. | reverse complement strand
CAATACCTTTTCTCAATTCATTTATTTTAAATAATTTAGAGCTTCAAAATAACTTAAGAATGAAAAACGCTACAATTTTATTATTACTACTCGTTCCCTCTTTCCTTTTTTCGCAAATAAAACAAATCGCTGAATCAGAATTAACTGTTGGAAGTGGAATTTTCTTTGCAGCTGAAAAAAATGCATCGACAATCACTATTACAATTAAAGGTCCAACAGATCGTTATTTTGCAGTTGGTTTTGGAACAGGAATGTCTTCGGGAGATTTAGTAATGTATTCAAATAATGGCGTTACAACTGATTTTCGTGACCACAATATGATTGGTTATACAACTCCTGCAACGGATGCACAACAAGATTGGACATTGATTAGTAATAATATAGTAGGATCTCAACGTGTAATTGTTGCATCAAGAGCTTTAAATTCTGGAGATCTGAATGATCTTATTTTTAACTTTTCAGATAATACTCAAACTCTGTTCTGGGCGAAATCAAGCTCTGCTTCTTTTGGAATAGCTTATCATGGTGCTGGAAATAGAGGTTCTGGAATTCTTCGAAATTGGGTTTTAGATGTAACAGGTCCAGTAATTACTTCAACAAATCCTGTTGATAATTCAACTGTTGCAGCTCCAAGTTCAATTTCAGCTACATACAATGAAAATTTAGTTGCAGGAATAGGAACAATAACACTTTTCAACGATTCAGACCAAACCCAAGCAACTTTTACTGTGCCATCTGCAAATGTTGTTATCTCAGGAACTACAGCTACTATTAATACAGGTTTACTTTTAGCGGATAAAGCATATCACGTAGGAATTACTGCTGGAACTTTTCAAGATGCAAGTGGAAACAACTCCGCTGCAGTCAGTTTAGCTACGGTTTGGAATTTCAACACTTCTGGAACCGCAGCACCTACAATTACAAGTGTCGATCCATTGGATAATTCAGTGGGAGTATCTTTAACGACAAACCTAACATTGAATTTCGGTGAAGCAGTTCAACGTGGAGCTGGTACAATTAGCTTGTTCTCTGGAAGTGGTACATTGGTTCAAAGTTTTGTAGCGAACACCTCACCAAATGTTACACAACCCACACCTTCACAAATAGTTATCAATCCAACTGCAAACTTAATTGCCAACACAAATTACTATGTAAATTACACAGGAACTGCAATTTCAGATTTAACTGGAGATGGATTACCTGCTTTAACTAATCAAACGACATGGAACTTCAATACAAGTGATGGAATTAATCCATTGGCTGTTACATTTTCACCTTCAGATAATTCTGTAGCTGTTCCATTGACTAGCGATTACAGCATTGTATTTGATGAGCCTATTTTTGCTGGTACTGGAGTGATTGAATTGCTTGATGCTAGTAACAATTTATACGATCAATTTGATGTAACAAATTCATCTCAAGTAACTTTCTCAGGAAATACGATGACATTGAATCAAAATTTTGCATTACAAGCAAATGAGGATTACCACATTATAATTCCAGCAGGTGCAATTACAGATGGAATCAATTCCTATTCAGGACTTGCTTTAGCTACAGATTGGAACTTCAATACAAATGACATCGTTGCGCCGGTAATCATTTCGACTACGCCTTTGGATAATGCTACAAATGTTTCACAAACCCCTAATTTCAACATTACATTTTCTGAGGATATTCAGGAAGCTGGAGCGGTAACGTTAATTGAATTAATTGGACCTAGTGGAACAATAAACTTCACAGTTGGTGTTGATGCTACAATTTCTGGTGCTTCACTTACTTTTTCTCCAGCAACGCCTTTGGCAGTTGGAAATTACCATGTATTGATTGCTTCAGGAGAAATTACAGATTTAGTTGGAAATAACTTCAGTGGAATTACAAGTGATACTGTTTATAATTTTACAGTAGTTGATACTCAAGCACCATCAATCGTTTCTGTAAATCCAGCTGATGGATCAACTTTGTTAAATGTAACAAATGAAGTTTTCACAATAACTTTCAACGAACCCGTTCAATGGTCAACTGGATCGATTCGAATTGTTAGAAGTTCGGATTCATCTTTTGTTCAAGAATATAGTTCAACAGTCAACACAAGTGATGTAACATTTACAGGTAATGAAGTTGAATTCATTTATTCATTCCCCTCAAACGTTCAAGAAACCTATTCAATTGTGATTGGAAATAATGCTTTAGAAGACTTAAATGGAAATTCATTTGCAGGTATTTTGAATTTAAACACTTGGAATTTTGAAATAATGTGGGTTGGAATTGAAGAAAATACATTCGGACAAATCACTTACCAAAATGGAGCAATAGTATTTGAACAAGAATTGAATTTTAAATTGATTTCAATTGATGGAAAAACACTTTCTGAAGGAAAAAGTGAGAAAGTAAATTTGGAGAATTTAGTAAAAGGATCTTACATTTTACAACTTGAAAATCAATTCAGCACAATCGTATATGTTCATTAAAAGATTCGTTTTTCTTTTTGTTTTATTCATAAGTTCGGGTTTATCTGCACAATCAATTTTTGATCATGCGCGCGCAGGAAACACCGATGCAGTTAAACAAACATTGAAACATTCTCCCGACTCAGTTAATGCTGTAAACGAAGCTGGAAATTCTGTTTTGGTAATTGCGAGTTACAAAGGTCAAGTTGAAATCGTGAAATTACTTTTGAAAAAGGGCGCTGATCCTAATTTAAGCAGTAATGAAGGGAGTCCAATCTTAGCAGCTGTTTTTAAAGGCGATTTAGCGATTGCAAAATTACTTTTAAAAAAGAAGGTTTTAGTCACTGCTGTTGGTCGTGACGGAAATTCAGCCTTGCACTACGCTGTATTAAACAAAGATATTGAGATGGTGAAATTGTTATTGAAATACACGATTGATCCTTCAATAAAAAATTCAGATGGACAAACAGCCTTGAGTTTGGCACAAGCAGAAAAGCAAGAATTGTTGATAAAATTGCTAGAAAACGCCACAAAATAAGGAGATTTAATCAAAATAATTCACGACTTTTGCACCGATGAAACAACTCTTTTTTATCCTCACTTTAACACTATTTCTTTATTCATTTAAAGAAGTAGAAAAGAAATCACGCGCAAATTTTGTTCCTTCAACAGAATTAATTTCAAAAGATACGTTGAAAGTTCGTACTATGGTTTTTGCTGATTTTTTCAGTCCAAATGGAGATGGTTTTAATGACTTTTTTACCATTTTAAATGTGGAAGATTATCCTGGGAATAATATTAAAATTGTAAATCGTTGGGGAGAAGTTGTTTTCAGAGCTGGTCCTTACAACAATGATTGGAATGGAAAAAACGATGTTTCAGGTCCTTTATTTGGAAACGAATGTCAAGATGGTGTTTACTTTTTTGAATTCTATGATGGACTAGGAACAACAGCAACTGGTAAAATAACTTTGAAAAGATGAAAAACTTAGTAATTATTTTCCTTGTTGGTTTTGTGACACTATCTGTAAATGGTCAAAATCGTTTCAATTTTAATCAATACATGCTCAACCAAAACACGTTTAATCCAGGGTATTTGGATGCATACACTCGTTTTGGAGGTTCAGTTATTGCACGTAAACAATGGATGACAACTGCTAGCTCTCCCCTATCTTTTCAAGGAAACGGTTATTATCAATTTACGAAAAACCACGGAGTTAGTGGATTGATTAATCAAGACAATATCGAAAACTTTAATACAATCGAAGTTTCAACTGGTTACACTTACCATGCTTGGTTAGGTAAAAAAGTGGCGCTTGGATTAGGCTTACGTATTGGTTTTGAACAACGTGGACAAAAAAATAACTTTGTTTATTTCAATGAATTAGAACCGACTTTAAATAAAACATCATCTGCTGCTTTTCAAATGGGAACTGGTTTCTCGTTGCAATCACAGAATTTTGATTTCGGTTTTTCTTTGCCTCACATCTTTAATAATACCTATCCAAATAAAAGCATGACCTACAAAACTGACTACAATACTTTTTATGGTCATTTTGGATATAAATTACGTTTCAACGACAACTTTATTCTTTACCCATCAGCATTGATTAAAGGAGTGAAAGGTTCCTTACCATCAATGAGTTTTGATGGACATTTCCTTGTAAATCAAATGGCTTGGTTTGGTGGAGGTTATCGTTCAGATAATACTGTTTCTTTGAGTGCTGGAATACTCTTGGATAAAGGTCTACGCTTGATTTACACCTACGAATCAGCAATATTTTCGCCTCACACACGCATTGATGTTACACATGAAATCACAGTCAATTACGCGCGAAGTATTGCCGACAATCCATTTGCAAAAAGACGATACACAAAACGTAAAGGAGGAAGTTTCAAACGAAAATTACGTTAATTGATGTTTTCGTTCTTATACGATACTTTTTTCACAATTCTTGATTACAGACTTTCTTATTTAGAGTTTTTCGCAACACTTTTTGGACTTGCTTCTGTAATTTTAGCAACTCAGAAAAACGGATTGACTTGGCCAATTGGATTGGTAAATATTGTACTTTCCTTTTTCCTGTTTCACAAATTTCAGTTGTACGCAGACATGCTATTGCAGGTTTTTTACCTCGTTTTAAGTATTAGTGGTTGGATCTATTGGTCAAAAGCAGAAACAGAAAAAAAATTCGAAACTCCATTCAATCTTAAAAAAATCTTAATCGGTTTAGGATTAGTCATTATTTTAACTTTCTCAATCGCTTATCTACAAATTCAACTTCCAACACTCCTTCCAGATTTTTTCAAAAAAGCTCCAAGTTATCCTTTTTGGGACGCATTAATAGTTTCATTAAGCATTTATGGAACATTTTTATTAGCAAGACAAATCCGTGAAAATTGGTTGGTTTGGTTAGTCGTTAACAGCCTTGCATGTACGCTTTATGCAATAAAAGAAATGTATTTCACATCGATTTTGTATGTTTTGTTTTTCATTCTTGCATTTGTAGGTTGGAGAAACTGGAAAAAAAGTACGGTAAAATAAATCTACCATACTTTATTTTATTCATAATATAATTGATTACCTAATAAATCATAATCCGTTAGCGTTTCCAAGAAATCTATAATCAATGCTTTTTCTTGTGAAGTTAATGGAATTCCACCCGATAAACCTGATGCCAAAGTAGAAGATCCTTTAACTCCACTTGAATAATGATTCAAAACTTGTTGTAACGTCCAAAAACGACCATCGTGCATGTATGGATAAGTCAATTCAATATTTCTTAAAGTTGGAACTTTAAACTTTCCTTCATCAGAAGTATTTTGAGTAATTAAAGCACGTCCTAAATCACTAAAAATAGAATCTAGACCATTGTTTTGATAACTATAATTTGTAAATAAAGGTTCTGTATGGCAACTCGTACATTTTTGCTGAAACAATTGCATCCCTTGCATTTCGTTTGTAGACAAAGAAGTTTCGCCTTTACGGTATTGATCGTATTTTGAATTATACGAAACAATTGAATACATGTAAACTGCCATAGCTTTCAACATTGCTTGATCTGTTATTTGTTCATTTCCATAAGCTTTTTTAAATAACTGTCTATAACCTTCATCTGCATTTAACTTTTCTAAAACACCAGCTATTGACTCATTCATCTCTAAATGATTGGTAATTGGAGCTATTGGAAAAACCTCTAAATGATTAACACCACCGTCCCACATAAATGAAGGCGACCAAGCCAAATTTACAATAGAAGGAGAATTTCTAGTTCCAACAGCTCCTCCTACTCCAAAACTAAAGGTAATATTATGATCTGCAAAAGCATGCGTTTGACTATGACAAGATCCACAAGAAATAGAATTATCACTTGATAAACGAGTCTCAAAAAATAATTTTTTTCCTAAAATAAATCTATCTAAAGTAAATTGATTTGAAGAAATAGCGTAAACCGGACTAGGAAAATAGTCCGGATACGATAAATTCATTGCTTCAATTTTTTCATTGTTTTTATTACAAGAAACTAATCCAATTAATAAAACGAAAAAAGAGATTTTTTTCATGATTACTCAACTATGTGATCGAAAATAAATCCATTGTAGAAATCATTAGCCATCGCTTTAGCTTGTGTGCCTGGCATCATAATAGTTGAAACTTGTGAACAGTAATTTCCATTTGTACACCACGTCATAGCTGGATTTACATTAATATGCACTTCACTTGAATGACTCGCAGTAATTGTCAAAGGATTTGAAGCAAAAGAAATTGTTTTTGTAGTTACAACATTGTTTGCGCCAAAAAATCCACCTAAATGAAATGCAAATGAACCCGTGCTTGAAGCAGGACTAGTTCCTTCAGCTTTAACCATAATGTAACCCGAATTCCAACTCCAAACATTGCATTACTTGCTGCTAAAGCTCCAGTTTGAGCGCCCGAAACATTTCTTAAACTATCAACACCTAAAACATATGACATTTCTGTATATTCTCCAGCTGGTAAATCGCCTAAGTTTAATAATGTTGAACTCGTGTTTGACAAATCAACTAAAAAATAACTTTCAGGATGTACCCACCAAGTTCCATCTGATTTTTTTAATTTAAAGTTTGAAATGTAATACTTGTATTTTGTGAAAGTCATCAGCTCACCATTCATTGGATGTGTATATTCCGTATTCAGCTGAAATAAAGACGTTTCCATTCCCCATTTATGTGTTAATTGAACTTTTACTTGTCCATTTGTTGCTTCATCATGCGTATGTGTATCTTCTTCGTCTTTTTTACAAGAAGAAACAGTTAAAGCGATTAATCCTAAAAAGAATAATGATTTTTTTATTGTAGATTTCATTTTTATTTTTTTAAATATTTAGTTATTGTGGTATAAAAACCACATTTCGACTTATTGTTTTTGTCTCAGAATCACTTATTTTAGCTTCGACAATTATAGAAATTGTAGCTTGATTCAGAACAGTATTAAAAACATGTTCATGAATAAAGTAATTCTTTTCTTGCTCTGTGTCAGAATAGGAAATTAGCGTTTCACCTGTTAGCGTATTCTTAACAGTTAGATTTACAGAAAAAAGCTTTTCCGTACCTTTTACTAGAGCACTTACATGTAATTCTTCTCCATATGAAAACACTTGATTTTCATTTGGTTCTTGAATTTCGATTGTTACCGTGTTTTTAGTTGCATCTTCTTTTTTACACGAAGAAAAAAGTGACGCAATCACAATAAACAATGCAATGAAAAAAGTTGATTTCATTGATTTGAGTATAAAATAATTGAATAATTGATTTTAAAAACAGAATTAGATCATATCAGAAAATGCAATCATTCGTATAAAAATCAAAGACTGTTGCAAAATTCGCTAATCGAGGCGCAAAAAAATTTTAAACCGCAGTTTACATATTGTAAATGAGGATTTTAAATTTTTGAAGCAACGACGAGTAGGGAGTTTTGCAAAGGCCTTAATCAGTAGATAAATTAAATTAAACTTGGTGGATGGAAAACAGATGTAAAAAAACAATAGTTGTAGTGCTCCTTAAAATGAAAAGAGCTTTTTTGAACGTTCAAAACAATTTCAAAAGGATTAAACTGAAAGTCAAGAATTTGATGTTGATACTCTGAATTTCTTAGGTTTTTTATATTTGATTCAGTTTTGTTTTTCTCCTCTTTTTTCTGTTCTAAATCATCGTCAATTTTTTTAAATTGCTTTGCTAAATAACATTTACCATTACAATTCATCTCTGGTCGATCTTTGTTTTCACATTCAATCGCGATAATTTCTTTTTGGAATAGTTGAAACTTTACTTGCCAAAAAAGACCGTAAACCAATTTGCTCATGAGCAACGTAATAAACAGTATGGAAAATAAAATTCTCATTTGGCGCAAAGTTAATACAGAAAAGGAATTAAAAACAGAACTTTTATCAGGTTATTATGTTAAAATTCTTAAGTTGCTCAAAATCATCCCAAAAAGTAGGATAACTCTTTGATACAGCCTCAGCTTTTTCAATTTCTATTATTGAATTGGAAAGACAACTTGCAATTCCAAGTGACATCGCGATTCGGTGATCATTGTGTGAATGGACTTTTCCTCCAGTCAGCTTTCCTGTTCCGAACACATGCATTTCGTTTTCAGTGAGTTCAATCCTTAATCCTAATTTTCCAAACTCAGATTGTAAGGTCAACGCACGATTACTTTCTTTGTGAACCAAGCGATTCGTTCCTGAAATAATTGACTTCCCATTAATTCCAGCAGCAAAAACTACCAATGCGGGAAATAAATCGGGACAATCTGTTGCATCAAATTGGAATGGTTTTCTACTTTTCCCCTTAATCTTAAGTCCATTTGAAAAATCGATGATACAATTTGCTACTTCAAAGACTTTCAAAAGACTTTTATCAGCTTGCTTGCTCTCTAAATTTAAATTGTGAACGTTCACATCTTGTCCTAAAGCACTTGCTACCAACCAATAACTTGCTGAACTCCAATCCGCTTCCACTTTATACCTCGTTGCTTTCAATTCTCTTGCCTGAATTGAAAAAGAATCTTTTTCAGTTTCTATAATACTTACTCCAAAAGCTCGTAAAGTATTCAATGTCATGTCAACATACGGACGAGAAACAAGGTTGTTTACTTGAATTGTAGAAATTCCATTTAATCGTGAAAAACCGAATAGTAAACCAGAAATAAATTGAGAACTCAACGATCCATCTATTTCATACCTTCCTACATTCAATTTCCCATTTATTTTTAGTGGAGGAAAACCATTTTCAGAGTGAACTTCAACGCCCATTTTTGGTAAATAATCCTCAAAAACATTCATTGTGCGTGTTTTCAAAGATCCTTCTGCTTTGATAGTTTTCTCCCCAGAAAAAGAAGCCAAAGTCCCAACTAATAAACGGAAACCCAAGCCTGATTCATTACTTGAAACTGTAATTTGTTGTGGTAATTCACTGATTCCTTCAATTTCTAATGTCCCATCAAACTTTTTCGAGATCTTTGCTCCCATTTCTTCAATCGCAGCAAGCATTGCCAACTCATCAGCACTTGATCCAAGTCCGCTAATTGATGAAATTCCAGTCGAAATAGCTGCTGCTAAGAGTGCACGTTGTCCATCACTTTTGGATGAAGGGATTGTAATTTCACCCGAAAAATTTCCGTTCTGAATGAGCTTAATCACTTTTTATTTGGGTTTGAATCCGATGAAGAATTCATTATTTTAATCTGATGACGAATAGATTCTTGGTGTAAGGCATCCATGATTTGTCTCACAAAACGTGGAGTTAACTCCAATTCATTTGCTTTTTCCAAACGACTTTCAATCACTTTTTTCCAATGTTCTGCCTGAAGAATTGTGATGTTGTGTTCTTTTTTGAAAATCCCAACTTCCTCACTTAAGTGCATCCGTGCAGTCAATATTTCGAACAATCGATCATCTAAAACTGAAATTTTTTCTCTCAAAATCTGAAGATCTTCTTCTTGTTCACTTTTGATGTTATTCGAACGAAGCACTAGATTTTCAAGTAATTCACCCAAAGCTTGTGGAGTTAATTGTTGAGCCGCATCCGACCAAGCTTTTTCTGGTGTGATATGCGATTCAATGATTAATCCATCAAAATTTAAGTCCATGGCTTTTTGAGAAACCTCTAACAATAAATCACGATTTCCAGTAATGTGAGATGGATCATTTAACAAAGGAATTTTGGGCAAACGTTCACGAAAAGCAATCGGAATTTCCCAATTGGGTACATTTCTATATTTTGCGTGTTTGTAAATTGAAAAACCTCTGTGAATTGCAGTTAAATTCGTCAATCCAACTTTTTCTAAACGCTCAAAAGCGCCAATCCACAACTCTAAATCTGGATTCACTGGATTTTTAACCAAAACAGGAATGGAAACACCTTTCAATGCATCTGCGATTTCTTGAACAGCAAAGGGATTCACAGTTGTTCTAGCTCCAATCCACAATTGGTCAATCCCAGCAGATAAAGCCATTTCAACGTGCTTTGCATTTGCAACTTCGGTCGTAGATGGAACTCCAATTGTCTTGGCAGCATTCACCAACCAAGGTAAACCAATAGCACCAACACCTTCAAAAGAATCTGGACGTGTACGTGGTTTCCAAATTCCTCCACGTAACATATCAATTTGAGTAAATTCCTTCAATTGAAGTGCTGTTTGCATCACTTGTTCTTCTGTTTCCACACTACATGGTCCAGAAATTAATATGGGACGTTGTCGTTTCATTTTCTGTTTTATTCTATAACAACTGAAATAAAAAAAGTCCCGCTTCAAATCAGAAACGGGACTTTAAATATAATTAAAATGTACTCGTTTCATTAGAAACAAGACCACCAACTTTTTTTTACTTCACTGTTTTTTAACATGTCACAAAAGTATAATTTAATTTTCACCTACAACTTAGAAAGAATAAAATATTTATATTTTTAACAAAAATTAAATAATGTGTAAATATTTAAACAAATAGTTTGGATATTAAATTTATTCTTCCATAACTTTGTGGCATGATTCAAAATGTACAATTAAACAATTGGTGGTGGCAATTTCCTTCTGAGGTGATTGGCATTTAGTGTTTTCTATATATCGTATTTGAAACGGCTTATCACTCTGGTAAGCCGTTTTTTTATTGCCCAAAAATTTGAAAAATGAACATTTACACACAAAAACATACTTTTAATTCGGACATTCATACCGTAATAGGTTTGTACCAACAATTGCGAAATAAGCACCGAAAACCAGTTCTTTTAGAGAGTAATGACTACCATTCTAGAGCGGAAAGTAAATCCATTATTGGTATCAATCCTTTGGTTGAAATGTCAATAAACGAAAATAATCTTGAACTAATTTCTCAAGGTAAAAGCATTCTCAAAAAGGCTGTACAAGCAAAAAATATGACTTCAGAAATCAGTGAAAGCCTTGCCCAATATACATTTTTACAAGAGAATGATTTAAATGGTTTTATTTCCTATTTCAGTTTTGAATTTTCACATTATTCGGAAAATAAAACGCCAGAACAATCTTCTGAATTAGGACTGCCTGATGCATTGCTTATTTTGTATGAAACCTATATTGTTGTTGATCATTTCCACGATACTGGAACAATTCTTTTCAATTCATTTGATGGAAAACTAAAAGAAGTTTCTTACTTCGAAAGTTTACTAACCAAAACTCCTTCCACTCCATTGTCTTTTCAATTGGTAAACGAAGAAGTTTCTCTAACAAGTGAGGAAGAATTTCTAAAAAACATTGAGATTGCAAAAACGCATTTATTTCGAGGAGACGTTTTCCAGTTAGTGCTTTCTCGTCGTTTCAAACAACATTTTTTTGGTGATGATTTTCAAATGTACAGAGAACTGCGCAGGTTGAATCCCTCACCCTATTTATTTTACTTGGATTTTGAAGATTTTCGTTTGATAGGTTCTTCACCAGAAAGTCAAATTCAATTGAAAAACAAGCAAGCTTCGATACATCCAATAGCTGGAACAGTTAAAAAATCTGGTGATCAAAAGAACGATGAAATCCAAATATCAAATTTAATTTCTGATGAAAAAGAGAATGCAGAACACACCATGTTGGTTGATCTTGCGCGAAATGATTTGAGTAAATTCTGTTCACAGGTTAAAATAGAAAAGTACAAAGAAGTACAACATTTCTCCCACGTTTTTCATTTAGTTTCCAAAATAATTGGACAAACAGAAGCACCAAAACTTGATCTATTCAGTGGAACTTTTCCTGCTGGAACTCTCTCAGGCACCCCAAAACCAAAAGCTTTGGAATTAATTGCTCAATACGAAAACCATCGACGTGATTTTTACGGCGGAGCAATTGGAATTATCGGAGCGAATCAATCCATGAATTTAGCAATAATCATACGTAGCGCTTTGAGTAAAAACAACACTTTACATTATCAAGCTGGGGCTGGTTTGGTTTTGGATTCAGTTCCTGAAAACGAGTTGAAAGAAGTCGACAATAAACTAGGAGCCGTCCGCAAAGCAATCGGAATTGCTGCCGAAAATTCAACTCAATTACACAACAAATTACATTTAATATCTATTTGAAATGAAAATCGGATTTATAGACAATTTTGACTCCTTTGTTTACAATTTAGTGCGTTATGTTCGTGAAACCACAGCAGGAGAAGTATGTATCCAACGAAACAATGAAATTAATTTCAACGAGCTGGATAGCTGTGATGCAATCCTACTTTCACCTGGACCTGGAATTCCAGAAGAGGCTGGAGATTTATTGAAAGTTATCGATCGGTATCACGCAACAAAACCACTTTTTGGAGTGTGTTTAGGTCATCAGGCACTTGGTGTATATTTCAAAAATGAACTCGTACAATGTCCGTTTCCAATTCACGGAAAATCAAGTACGATAATTACTCAAAATGAAAGTACCTTATTCAAGGATTTAGCAAAAGAACTCCAAGTTGGTCGCTACCACAGTTGGCAATTGAAACTGGACAATTCGTCTGAATTAAAGCCTACAGCATTTGATTTAGACGGAACATTAATGGCTTTTGAACATGCGACAAAACCAATTCATGGGGTACAATTTCACCCAGAATCGATCCTCACACCAGATGGACGAAAAATGATCGCAAATTGGATGAAACAAATTTCAAGTTAACACAATGCAATCTTTAAAAATATATTTAGACAAAATTCTAGCCCACAAGCATTTAACTTTCGAAGAAGCGTATTCCTGTATGTTTTCGATTGGTACATCTGTCTTTACTGAAGCAGAATTGTCATCGCTTTTAACGGCGTTTCATTTTCAACCAATTGATTTAAATGAAATTCGTGGTTTTCGACAAGCTTTACTTGATTTAGCTAATCCTATTCGATTAGAGTCTAGTTCAGAGGCAATCGACGTTTGTGGAACAGGAGGGGACGGAAAAAACACCTTTAACATTTCTACCATTTCAGCTTTTTTGCTAGCAAGTATGGGATACAAAGTCATCAAACATGGAAATTATGGAGTAAGTTCAATTTGTGGCTCTTCTAATGTCTTGGAGGAATTGGGAATTCAATTTTCAACTAATGAAAGCCTTTTGAACAAGCAATTAGACGAATCAAATTTGTGCTTTTTACACGCACCACTTTTTCATCCTGCACTGAAAAAAGTAGCCAATGTACGCAAACAATTAGGTTTCAGAACACTTTTTAACAGCATGGGACCATTGGTAAATCCAGCTCAACCACGCTATCAATTGACTGGAACGTATTCACTTGAATTGGCAAAAATGTACAGTCACTTGCTTTTTGATCAAGAAAAAATATTTTGTGTCGTACACGGATTAGATGGCTACGATGAATTGACTTTTCAAGGATCTACAAGGATTTTAACGCGAGAAAATGATTTTCAATTGCACGAAAACCCGGAAAAAACGGAATTTGAATTGAGCGAATTGAATGGAGGTAATTCAACAAAAACAGCTGCTAAAATTTGTCATTCCATACTCAGTGGAAAAGGATCAACCGCACAAAACAGTGTTATTGCCGGAAATGTAGCATTGGGTTTACAGCTATTTCAACCTACTGTTTCTTTCGAAGAACTTTATTTCAAAGCTAAAAATCACATTGAAAGTGGAATTGCTGTTGAGACACTGAAAAAACATATCAATTAACTTATTTAATACAAGAAAAAATGAATTTTTTAGACCAAATTATTGAAAATAAAAAACTTGAGGTCAACGCATTAAAATCACGTTATACCTTTAAAGACTTTATGGAACAAGACTTATTCCAAAGAGAAACGATTTCCTTTTCCAAAGCAATTTCATCAGATTTTGGGATCATTGCAGAATTCAAACGAAAATCACCCAGCGCAGGAAATTTATTAGTTGAAACAGCGATCTCAGAACAGCTTAAAAACTATGAAGAAAATGGAGCAAGTGCCTTATCGATTCTAACTGATTCTAAGTATTTCGGAGGTTCGATTGAAGATATCTCGATGAATAGAACACGAACCAATTTACCAATTCTTCGAAAAGAATTTATTGTAGATGAAATCCAATTGTTTGAATCAAAAGCTTGTGGAGCTGATGCTGTTTTATTGATTGCGAGTGTTCTAGACAAAAACTTAGCGCACCATTTAACCATTCTCGCAAAATCACTCGGTTTAGAAGTCGTTTTTGAAGTTCACACTGTTGATGACTTATCAAAAATAAATGATGAAATAGATTGTATTTTGGTCAATAATCGGGATTTAAAAAAACAGCTGTGTGATTTAAATACTTCTGCATATTTTGCTGAAATACTACCGAAAAATGTCTGTTCTATTTCTGCTTCTGGAATAAAAACGCGCGATGAAATTGATTACATAAAAACTCTTGGTTATTCCGCAGCTTTGATTGGAGAAAGTATTATTCGTCAAAATCATTTGATTCAACTTACACAAAAATCGATTGTAGCATGAAAATTAAAGTGTGTGGATTAGCTCCAGTTTTTGATAATGAAGCGCTTAACGAATTACAGGAAATTGACTTTTTGGGTTTTATTTTTTATCCAAAATCCAAACGATTTACTGAAAAAACTTTTGAGAGTAACAAAAAGAAGATAGGCGTTTTTGTGGACGAAGAAACCGATAAAATTCAGTCAGCAATTATTACTGAAAATTTATTCGCAGTTCAATTACACGGAAACGAAAGTCCCAGTCAATGTTTGGAAATTAGTCAACATGTTATTGTCATTAAAGCATTCAACATTGAATCTTCAGAAGATTTTTCGCTTTGTAAAACGTATGAAAACAAGGTCGATTTCTTTCTTTTCGATTCAAAGAGTGAGCAAAAAGGTGGATCAGGCAAGCAATTCAATTGGTCGATTTTACAAGATTACACAGGGAACACTCCTTTTTTCTTAAGTGGGGGAATTGGACCTTCGGATGTCGACAAACTAAAAGCAATCAAGCATCCACATTTTTACGGAATTGACATCAATAGTCTATTTGAGTCAGAACCTTGTAATAAAAACAAAGAAGAAATTATTCGTTTTATCAATCAATTGTCATGAATACAACAGCATCAACAAAAACAACAAAAACAGATTCACTTTTTTTACCTGATGAATTGGGCTTTTACGGTGATTTTGGAGGAGCATTTGTCCCAGAACTTTTGCGTCCAAACTGTGAAAATCTGTCACAAGCATTTGAAGAATATTGTTACTCAGAAAGCTTTGAAAGAGAATTTATTGACTTGTTAAAGAATTACACAGGTAGACCTACTCCTTTGTATTTTTCAGAGAAATTATCTCAAAAATACAGTGGGAAAATCTTTTTAAAACGAGAAGATTTATGTCATACCGGCTCACACAAAATCAACAATGCATTGGGACAAATTCTGTTGGCAAAATACATGGGTAAAACAGAAATCATTGCCGAAACAGGTGCTGGTCAACACGGAGTTGCGTGTGCAACAGTTTGTGCGTTGATGGACATGAAATGCATCGTTTTTATGGGCGAAAAGGACATTGAACGACAAGCACCAAATGTACAACGGATGCGCTTGTTAGGTGCAGAAGTTCGACCTGCAAAGAGCGGAAGTAAAACCTTAAAAGATGCAACAAATGAAGCGATTCGTCATTGGATCAATCATCCTGAAGCGTATTATTTAATTGGATCTGTAGTTGGACCTCATCCCTACCCAAAAATAGTAGCTCATTTTCAGCAAGTTATTTCAAAAGAAATAAAAAAACAATTGAAAGAATATGAGATTTCAGCACCTACGAAAATCATCGCATGTGTTGGTGGTGGAAGTAACGCAGCTGGTGCCTTTTATCATTTTTACACTGATTTGGATGTGGAGTTAATCGCAGTTGAAGCAGGTGGTTTGGGAATTGATTCTGGAAAAAGTGCTGCAACATCAATTTTAGGGAAAATGGGCGTTTTACATGGAAGTTTAACCTTATTGATGCAAGACGAAAACGGACAAGTAATTGAACCTCATTCGATTTCCGCTGGATTGGATTATCCAGGAATTGGTCCATTACATGCACATTCCATTCAAACAAAACGCACAAACAGCATAGCAGTAACAGATGATGAAGCGATGAAAGCTCTCATTCAATTCTGTCAATTGGAAGGAATAATTCCAGCGATTGAAAGTGCACATACATTAGCTGCTTTGGAAAAAATAACTATTGAAGAAAACGACGTGGTAGTAGTTAATTTATCGGGTCGTGGCGACAAAGACCTGGAAACAATTATCAATTATCAATGGAATCCCAGTGGGATGGAATGATATTACTAAATAAACTATACACGCATTTAAACCCCAGAGGGGTGATACAAGTAAATTGACAAAAAAATGAATCCATTTATAAAAGACAAAAAACAAGTAGGAATCTTTGTAACAGCAGGATTTCCAGAACGCGAAAGTTTGGGCATGCAATTGCTTTTTTTACAAGAAAAAGGTGTTGATTTCATAGAAATTGGCATCCCGTTCTCAGATCCGATGGCCGATGGTCCAATGATTCAATACAGTAGTGAAGTTGCCATTCAAAATGGAATGCACATCGATTTAATCTTTGAGCAATTGGAAGAGGTTCGAGCGCAAATTCACATTCCGATTGTATTCATGGGATATTTCAATCCTGTTCTTCATTATGGACTTGAAAAGTTCCTTCAAAAGTGTTCTGCAAACAACATTTCTGGCTTGATTTTCCCAGATTTAAATCATGAAATTGTTCGTCACAAGTACCAAAACGTATTTGAAAATTTCTCGATTCCTTTAATTCATCTAATTACACCTGCAACAAGTGATCGTCGAATTGTTGAACTAGCAGAATTGAGTCGCACTACTTTTATTTATTTAATTGGTCAAAACAGCACAACAGGAACAGCTTTTGAACAAACCGATAACTTACAAAAGCGCTACAAAGAAATTAAAAAACTGTGTGAATCTACACCCGTTTTTCTTGGTTTTGGAATTTATTCATTTGAAAAAAAAGAAATCGGTTTTCAAAGCTGTGATGGAGTTATTGTTGGAAGCGCCTATTTGAAAGCATTGGAACAGAGTTTACATGAAACTTTTTTACTAGAAACTATGCGGATCTAATTCAATCACACTTTCCTGTACATCGAATTATTTGTTCCTTTTCATAAATCAACGTTTTGATGATGTTTCCATTTTCATCGTAATAAATAGTTTCACCTTCTTTCAATCCATTTACACAAAATGATTTATAACTCAAAACTCCATTGTCGTAAAAACACAATTGTTCACCATGTCTTTCACCATTTAAAAAATTAGATTTTATAACTATTTGACCTGATTCATTATAGAAAACTTCTTCTCCCTCGGGCTTTCCGTCAATATATAGCAGTTTTCTTTTAATTTTTCCGTTTTCAAAATAATTGATGAATTCTCCTGAAGGAACATCCATTTTAAAGTTTTTAATTTCTTTCAAATTACCATTCTCGTAATAGTATTTTTGAGTTCCATTGAATTTACCTTTTACATAGTTTTCAATACTTTGAGATTTTCCATTATTATAAAAGATTATTTCGATTCATTGTGTTCTATAGTATATAAATACAAATTGAAACATCCTAATAGTATGAAATTGTTTAAGAATGAATTATGTAACATTTCAAGTTTATTCTGTAACGCATTAGCACTAATCAACTCGCACCTTTGTGGAATAAATAAATCAAACAAAAACAAACAAATGAATGAAAACAAAAAAAAGATTATCAGTAGTGGCAGTTTTATTTATTGCCTTAGCACTGTCAACAATTCAGAGTTGTAAAAAATACACAGACGGTCCAACAGTAAGTTTTCGAACAAGAACAGAGCGTGTTGCAAATACATGGAAAATTGACAACTACAAAGTTAATGGAACCGACTTCACTTCTTTGCTTTCAGGTTATACAGAAACATTTTCAAAAGACGGGTCATATTCTTATGAATTTGGATTATTAGATGGAACAGGGAAATGGGAATTCCAGAATAATGATATGGAAATAAAATTGACAGGAATAAGTAGTCAATCTTCTCAAACTTTATTTATTATGAAATTGGAAGAAAAACAATTTTGGTATTACTACATGGATGGAAATGACAAGAAAGAATTTCATTTAATTGAAAAATAAATTTTGAAATACTAGAAATAAATCCTAGTGAGATTCCGAAAGAAGACAGATAAAACAAAGTTGAAGAAAACAAATAATAATTTATAAAATCAAAAAGCGATGGGAAATATTCTTTATGCAGTAGCAGTGATTTTAGTGATTTTATGGGCGATAGGATTTTTAGGTTTTCATACTGGAGGTATTATTCATGTACTACTCGTCATAGCAGTGATCGCAATAATTCTTCGTCTTATCAAGGGAAAAAGTATTTAATAATAACACAAATAAAACAAAAATGGAACATTCAAACAACACAGGTAAATTAATTGGTGCATTAGTAGTAGGTGCTGCTATAGGTGGAATATTAGGAATTCTTTTTGCTCCAGACAAAGGAAGCGAAACGCGTAAAAAAATTGTTGGTAAAACTGATGATTTTAAAGACGCTTTAAAAGAAAAGTTTAACAGTATGTTTGAAGAAGCGAAAAGCGATTTCGAAGCAGTGAAAGACAAGGTTAGCTAATAAATAACACTAATAAAGAGTTCTTTTGGATAAGGATTCTTACTAAAAATAGTTTAGTTAAGTTTTAGGTAAAAAGTAGTCGGGAACAGATGTGTTTACACAAAAATTCTCGACTACCTTTTTATTGATAATAAAGGTGGTTAACAATTGATCAAAATAATAAAATGGACACAAGTGAAAATTTAATAGAGCCCTTGTTCGATAGGGTTAAGGAATATGGTAAAACAAGTGTCGAACTAATCAAATTAAAGGCTGTTGATAGATCCTCAGATTTTCTTTCGAAATTTATTTTTCATTTGATACTATCTACTTTCCTTTTTTTAGGAATTTTTTCTTTGAATATAGCCACAGCTCTTTGGGTAGGTGATTTGTTGGGTAAAACTTATTTTGGGTTCCTTGCAGTTACTGGCTTTTATGTATTATTGGTAATTATCCTTCTTTTATTTCGTAAGAAAATAAAAATGAATATAAGTAACTCTATTATTACATCATTAACAACTGCATTATGCGAAAAATCACAACTGTAAGCGAATTACGAATTGAAATAGAGCGAATGGAAGGTTTGCGAGATGCAGATTTGATTTTGTTAAGAGAGCAATTTAAAATAACACAAGATGGTTTAACACCAAGCAATTTAATTAAAAAGACATTTAAAAATATATTCTCCAGCCCAGAAGTGAAGACTTCATTAATTAATGCAACCATGGGAATTACGAGCGGCATTGTTGCGGAAAAAATTATAGTTGGTAATTCACACAATCCTATTAAAAAAATTATGGGTGCTGCTATTAAATTCCTAGTTACAAATAAAGTGGTGAAAAATGCAGATGAAATTAAAATTATTGGCGGTATGATTCTGAATAAAATAACAAAAAAATCAACCGAAAATAACGAATCATAATGGAAGTAAACACAAAAACTTCTTCTTTAATTAAATTTACACTAGTACTTTTTAGTTTAAGCCTAATTATAACTATTTTATATATAGGACAAAATATTTTTATTCCACTAGTATTAGCCTTACTTTTTGCAATAATATTAACTCCTTTAGCATCTTTTTTAAATTTAAAACTTCGGTTCCCAAAAAGTTTAGCTGCTATTGTTTCAGTACTACTTTTTTTTGCAATTATAGCAGTTATCGTAGTTTTAATTTCGTGGCAAATATCCGACATGACGAATGATTGGATTCAAATTAAAAAAAATCTTTTATTACATTACGAGCATGCTCAACATTGGGTAAAGAGCAGATACCACTTAAGTTACAATAAGCAAGATGATTACATGCAAAAAGTAGCACAAACAAGCATGAAAGGTGATAATCAATTGATAGGAAATACATTAAGTTCTTTTACTGATCTGGCCTTAAACATTGTGCTTATTCCTATTTATAGTTTTTTAATTTTACTATATCGTAATTTATTTATTACTTTTTTGTATCAAATAGTTCGAAATAAAAATGAAGATATACTGGTTGAAGTACTAAGTAAAATTAAGTTGGTGATTAAAAGTTATATTGTAGGTATATTTATTGAAATGGCAATCGTTGGAATCCTTACTACAACTGGCTTTTTAATACTCGGTATAAAATACGCTATTTTGCTAGGTGCTATAACAGCGCTTTTAAATTTAATTCCTTACATAGGGATTTTAGTTGCAGGAATCATCGCTATTTTAGCTACGCTTGGAAACTCAACAGATGTTTATTTAATTCTCGGAATTATTATCGTAAATATTGTTGTTCAATTTATAGATAATAATATTATTGTTCCGAAAATTGTTGGAAATAAAGTAAGTATCAATTCATTAGTTACCATGATTGGTGTTATTATTGGTGGCTCGCTTTGGGGGATTCCTGGAATGATTTTGTCAATTCCGATAATCGCCATTATAAAAATTATTTTCGACAATATCGAATCCTTAAAACCTTGGGGAGATTTATTGGGAAATATTATTCCAGCTAACTCCAAAAAATCAATCTTAACCAAATTAAAAATAATTAAATAGTAAGCTGAAAACAACTATTGAATATCAGAAAAACTTTTAAAAAAGAATCTTTGTTTGTAGTCAGCTTATTTAAAAAAAGACAGCATCTTTGCGCTAAACGTTTGAAAAACAAACCTTAACTTATTACTATGCTTGTAAGAACTATACTTACATTATTCTTCTTTTGTGTGTTTTCATTTACACCTATTTTTGCTCAAGGCTTGATAGAATTAAAATGTGTTGATACTATTTCTGTCTACTTTGAAAAAGGTAATTCAAAAGTTCAAAATTTAGATTTATTGAAACAAAAATTGAATTCTAAACACATTAAATCAGGCATTGTATTCTAATAAATCTAAACATCAAGTCAATCAAGTTGATATTTTTTTATTCGAATATGTTACAACAATAGAATACAATAAACCTTTAAAATCGACTATTTCATTCACAGAGGGAACTTCATGGATGCTTCCTGAATCTAAAAAAGAAATGAATGAAATTTTCACCTTAATGAAAAATGATCCCTCCATAAAACTTTCCATTTTATCAAATATCTGTTGCAATATGGATTATACAGTTATCCTTGGCAGAGCTGATAAAATCAAATCATTTTTAAAAGAAAAAGGAATTGATGAAAACAGAATTACCTGTGCTGTATTTGACAAAAAGTTAAAGGAAATTTATATGAATAACGGAACGATCCCAGCTGAAAAAAGACAAGGAATCGATTTGATCTTTTCAAAATAATATTTTTTGATTTTCCTTAAATAATCTACCAAAAAGTCCTATATTCGTTATCAAATCAGAAGACTCATGATGACGAACCCAGAAATACTCAAGCAATTGCTCAAAGAAGGCAAAATGCTCCCAATGGAAGAAATGTTAGAAGTTTCCCGTTCGAAAGGAAGTTTAACAATCGGAATTCCAAAGGAAACGAGTTTTCAAGAACGTCGCGTGGCCCTTGTACCTGAAGCCGTTTCGTTTCTAGTTGCGAATGGTCACAACGTAATGGTTGAAAAAGGAGCAGGTGAAAATTCTAATTTCTCAGATCACGATTATTCAGAAGCTGGAGCTCAAATTTGCTATTCTCCGAAAGAAGTTTTCGAGTGCAATATCATCTTGAAAGTAGCACCACCTTCAGAAGAAGAGGTTGATTTAATGAAACACAATTCAACTTTAATTTCAGCATTGCAATTGAGTATTCAACCAAAAGCGATTCTTCAGAAATTAATGGACAAGAAAATTACTGCAATTGCATGGGATTACATCCGAGATGAAGCTGGAGTTTTCCCTATTGTACGCACGATGGGCGAAATAGCAGGAACAACTTCTATTTTGATTGCTGGTGAATTGTTATCTTCTTATCACGATGGAAAAGGAATTATGTTGGGAGGAATTGCTGGTGTTCAACCTACTGAAGTTGTGATTCTTGGAGCTGGAACTGTTGGTGAATTCGCTACTCGTGCAGCACTCGGATTAGGAG
>JBKDZA010000298.1:0-16839 GCA_046308455.1 Fluviicola sp. | reverse complement strand
GCGTGAAACTGTTGAAGCTGATGTTCTTTCTACATTTTGAAAATCGAAAACTAAATCTTTATTGGTTAATGTATCTCCAAGAAGTCCCCAATTCAAGTCAGCGTTATTTCCAATAAAGAAAAATTTTGTCCAATTTACATATCTCTTTTTTTGAATGATAAACTGAGCGTCTAAATTATTTTGTTCAAAAGCACTAGATCTTAAAAATCCGTTACTTGACTTTCGGGTATAAATAAATTGAGCGTAAATACCTGTATCAAGAAGTTGACGGTAATGAATTCCAGCTGTTTGAGATAATTTTGAGCCTAACGAATAATGAAAACCAACTTGTGGAATTGCAGAAAACAACAAGTTTCTATTCTTCGGCGACTCTAAATCGAAAAACAAATCACGATACGCTTGTTGTTTAGGTAAAGTGGTTTGATAATCTGCTAAATAATAATCTACAGAATCAATGGAATGAGTAATTCTATAATTTGGGAGTAAACTATCCGAAAAAGAATGATAAAAAGGAGTTTGGCCGATTAGAATTTCGGTTAATAGCAAAAATAGTATTGAAAGACAAAAGCGCATATCAAAACAAAAAGGTCTTATCGGCAAAGCTGACAAGACCTAAACTATTTGAGATTGTTATCTTACAATTTGTTAATCGCAACTGTCAAACCTGATTTCAAGTTTGCAGCTTTGTTTTTGTGAATAACGTTTCTTTTAGCTAATTTATCTAACATAGAAACAACTTTCGGAAGCAAATCGCTTGCTTCTTTTTTGTCTTTCAATGTACGCAATTTACGCATAGCATTACGAGCAGTTTTGTGCTGGTATTTGTTTCTACTACGTTTAGCTTCGTTTGAACGAATTCTTTTTTGTGCTGACTTATGATTTGCCATTTTTATTTATTATTTTTTTCTAAAAAAACTTGCAGCCCATAGGAGAATCGAACTCCTGTTTCCAGGATGAAAACCTGGCGTCCTAACCACTAGACGAATGGGCCGTATTATATTAATTTTTATCTAAAGTTTCACGTTAGAAACTTTTGCAGCCCATAGGAGAATCGAACTCCTGTTTCCAGGATGAAAACCTGGCGTCCTGACCACTAGACGAATGGGCCGTTTGAATTTCGGAGTGCAAATATAGCTGTAATTTTTCTATTTGCAAGTCTTCAACTCATTTTTTTCTAAAAAATATCTTTGTCTTCTGCTTCAAACTTGAATCCAAGTCTTTTACCAGTTGAAAGTGATTCTGAACTCTTCATTTCAAGCATTTGAACGACAGATACTTTCGATACAACTTCATAAGGTGGAGTTAATAAATCAAACTCCAATGCAAATACTAATGCAGAGTGAATAATATGTGTTCTAATCGCATCATTTAATTCAGCTTTTGTTAAATCTCTGAATAAAAATCCTAGTTGACCTTTACCTTCAATCATGAAATGCTCATCTTTATTAATGAAAATTCGAGCAATTAAATAACCGATGTCATTCATTCGATTCTTTAAATACGATTCAGCTAAGAAATTATACACATTAATAATTCCGAAATATCCACGCTCTTTATCTTCTTCTAAATAGGCTGTTTTCCAGATTGGAGACTCATCAGGAAGACGAAATACATTTGTATGCATTTGAAAAACCAACACATCACTTCCGATATAAACTTGAATTTGAAAATCACCTTTGTGCTCAACGTGTAAACGAATGCGATCGTCAGTGATAACTTTTCTTAATTCGCCAATTTCATGTAAAACACATTGCTTGAATTTTTCAAATTGAACTTTTGTGTCTTGAAAAATATCTTGTTTCAAAGCCGATTTCTTCTCAAGAATCGATTGAATTAATTTTCTATTTTCTTCCATGTTTATTAATTTAAAATGAGCAATTGAAAATTGAAAAACTAGTAAGCTTTAGCAAAAACAACTCTTCTTGCTGAAGGCTTGCCAGTTACCATACAAACTCCTTGCTCTTCTTTTACATCTAAAGGTAAACAACGAATTGTTGCTTTTGTTTCTTGCTTAATTTTTTCTTCCGTTTCAGCTGTTCCATCCCAATGAGCTAAATAAAACCCACCATCTTTCTCTAATTTCACTTTGAATTCTTCATATGAATCAACAACATGTGTTTTTTCAGCTCTGTATGCAAGTGCTTTTTGATACAAGTTAGTTTGAATATCAGCTAATAAGTTTTTAATTGTTTCACCAAGTCCTTCAATTGCAGTTGAAGATTTTTCTTTCGTATCTCTTCGAGCAATTTCCACTACTCCATTTGCTAAATCTCTTGGACCAATTGCTAAACGAACTGGGACTCCTTTTGCTTCGTATTCAGCAAATTTCCATCCTGGACGTTTTTGATCATCTTTATCGTATTTCACTTTAAAGATTCCATTTGCTTTTAAGTCTGCAGTAATATTCTTAACTGCTTCATCAATTGCCAATAAATCTTCTTCTGTTCTATGAATAGGAACAATTACCACTTCAATTGGAGCAAGTGCTGGAGGTAAAACTAATCCTTCGTCATCTGAATGTGTCATAATCAACGCACCCATTAAACGTGTCGAAACACCCCAAGAAGTTGCCCAAACGTATTCTAATTTACCTTCTTTATCTGCAAATTTCACATCAAAAGCTTTTGCGAAATTTTGTCCTAAAAAGTGAGATGTTCCAGCTTGTAACGCTTTCCCATCTTGCATCATAGCTTCAATACAATACGTATCATCTGCTCCAGCAAAACGTTCACTTTCAGATTTTCTTCCTTTAATTACAGGCATAGCCATATAATTCTCAGCAAAATCAGCATACACATCCAACATTTGTTCTGTTTCAGCAATTGCTTCTTCTTTCGTTGCGTGAGCAGTATGTCCTTCTTGCCACAAAAATTCCGTTGTACGCAAAAACAAACGTGTTTTCATTTCCCAACGCACCACATTCGCCCATTGATTAATCAAGATTGGTAAATCACGGTGAGATTGAATCCAGTTTTTATATGAGTTCCAAATAATTGTCTCAGAAGTTGGACGAACGATTAATTCTTCTTCCAATTTCGCATCTGGATCAACAATAACACCTCCACCATTTGGATCGTTTTTTAAACGGTAATGAGTTACAACAGCACATTCTTTTGCAAATCCGTCAACATGACTCGCTTCTTTACTCAAATAACTTTTCGGGATAAATAATGGGAAATATGCATTTGAGTGACCTGTTTCTTTGAATTTGCGATCCAAAATATCACGCATGTTTTCCCAAATAGCGAATCCGTAAGGTTTAATTACCATACAACCTCTTACATCTGAGTGATCAGCTAAATCGGCCTTAGCAATTAAATCATTGTACCATTTTGAATAATCTTCTGCGCGTGTTGCGAATTTTTGAGACATTGTTTTATTTTTTTGTATTAACTTTTGATGTGATTTACGTGTGCAAAGTTAGTCTTTTCAGATAAATAAAATGCTACTTACCTTTGCTTTGAGTCAATCTCATTTCAACTCTGAAGTTTTTAGCCCTTCCTTCAGCCGAAGAATTAGATGCAATTGGAAATTCTGATCCAAATCCAATAACTTCAATTTGATTTTCTGCCACACCTTTTTTTGCCAGATATTGAGCGATTAATTTCCCTCGATTAAAGCTTATTAATTTATTTTCGTTAAAATCACCTTGATTGTCTGTATATGATTTAATTAGAAGTTTGTTATTTGGGTTTGAAATCAAGAATTTAGCAATAGAATAAAGTATATCAGATTCAAACGTACTATTTTCAAGTTGAAGCGATTCAAAATCAAAATCATCAGCCAGTACTAATCCTTTCTCAGTACAATTGGAATAATCAGTGACATAAGAATTCTTTAGTGGGATTTTTTTTAGACTGACTTCATCCATACATATATATGCAGAATTGTAAATCTTGCGATGCATTTTATCTGATCTTTTGGAGATTTTCTCAATAGGATTATTTTTCGAAGCATGGAAATTCCCAATATTGACAAAACGTTCTTCTCCGTTTGCGATGTAATATCCAGTGTAAACCATCCATTTTCCATCGGTAGACAAACTATCTAAACAAAAAGTCATAGAAGGAAGTGTGTCAATAATTGGTTTTGGGGCAAAAGTTAATTTCGATTCTTCAGAGAATACAACATCAATGTATTTTTGCTTGAATCGTGCCATTTGTGAAATGGATAGTGCAATTTTAAATTCATACAAACTATCCTTTAAAAGAGGTGAAGTGAGTTTCGTATAGATGTATTCTCGATAACTTTCTTTGTGAAAATGAGTGATAATTCCTGTGAAACTTGCACCAGCGTATGGCCGAACCATACAAAACTGCCAATTAGGACTCCCCTCTTTTCCATTCGGAACACATTGTGTATACAAATCTGGAGTTCCTGATCGAGCGATTGAATTCCATTGTTTTACTGTAAAAACACCCAATTCTTTTGGACATTTTTTATAATATTCAAACCCTCCATTTGCAATTAAATCTTGAGCAACCAAAGAAAGAGGAAGATTTCCTAAAAACAATATCCAGAAATAAAGCAAGCGATTTTTCACAAAATCAAAACTAACTTATTTTATTGATTTCTTCAACAGAATTTGAAAATGCTTGTTTTTTTAATTTCGATTGAATCCAAGCTGTTAAATGGAAATATTCTAAAATCACACGTTCTTGTTGATCCTTCATTAATTCATTCACTTCCTCATTCATTTTTGACAGGATTTCATTTCGTTGAGAATTATTTCCTGATTTTCCGAGTTTACGAATGTATTTGATTACCACATTTTCAATTTCGTAATCGCGTTCTTGCTTGCTTAAATAGCGATTAGTAGATTTCACAACATATTCCAAGAAATCGTAATTCTCCAATTCATAGTGAATGATTAAGTTGAAAATCCGTGCAAAACTGTAAATATCTTGACGTAAATTTTGCTCATTGTCATTCAATACTTCGTTAATTACAGAAAGCGCTTTTTTATAATCTCCTATTCCAAAATAGGAATAAGCTCTATTGTATAAATGTAAAACTGATTGTTCCTTAGAGATTTTATCTCCTATTGTTTCAATTTGCACGTTTACATTTTCACTTAATTTAACTGCACCTTGAAAATCTCCAATTGCATGTTTCAAATAAAACTCCCCATTTGTTGAAATGGTAAAAATTCGAATGGCAATATCAGTAGAATTAAACCCTTTTGTTCCTTCTAAAGCTTTGATTTCATCAATCATTTTCTCCGCTTCATCGAATTGTTTACTATCCACATGACAGCGAAGAATATGTGCTAAAGTTGCTACATAACGTTGTCCAAGATCTTCCTTGATTTTTGGGTTATTATCTAAAATCGTTCGTGTTCTATTAAAGAATTGAAAACTATCGTCGTAATTACGAACCGTTGCCGCACAAAGTCCTTTAATGTAATAACACATAGATGAAGCACGTGTAGACAAAGCAGTGTTTTTGCCTTTAATCAAGTGGTAATCAGAGATAGAATCAACAATTTGACGTTCATTTTCATTGCGTGTGAAACCACCTGAACGGAAAATTAAATTTATTTTAGAATAAATAATTTGGTATTCTGCTACATTTCTGAGCTTGGCAATTACTTCTTCTTCTTCTTGAACGATATTATCTAAGTTACGCGAAAACTCGCCTTGTTCGTATGCTGTATCTAGCAATCTTTTTTCCCAAGAAATCAATTCATACCAATAATAAAACTCTTCATTTTCCATTGCAAGAGCTTTCGAACGAGACACGAACTTCTCACACTCTTTATATAATGCTTTATCATAAAGAATCTCGACGTTTTTCAATTCTTGACGAAGAATACTAGAAACCGATTGCTCACTGTAAAAAACGCGCAAAGATTTAAGAATCAAACGATATAAATGGTTTTTTTCAGATGGTAGATGCTTTACAAAAGTCTCTTTTTTAAATGCTTTTTTCAATTCGTCTTCATCGTATACTTCCTGTTTTTCGATGAAATCAAATATTTTCAAATAGTTTTTTTCTCCTGATTGAAGGGAAGATGACAACTTAAAAAAACGTTTCTCAGATTTGGTTAACGAACGAACCAATTTGAATAATTCATTTGAAGGTTTCATATATAAAGCATGTTTTAGCAAATCTAGTAAATTATCCTAATAATCCTAAAACAGTTAAATCAATAAAAAACACCGTTTAAATTAAATATTACACTACTTGATAGAATCCTAAAGTTGGATTTTTAAAATCTACTAAATCAATATATTAATCTGACTTTAAATAAAAAAAGAGGTCAAACAGACCTCTTCCAAACAACAACAATAAACTTCTACTAATTCAATCAACGCAGAAGAACTTTTTGACCTTTTGGGACAATTTCATTACGGTTTGTAACATTATTCATTTCCATTAAAGAAGTTAAACGAATACCTTCTTTTTGTGATATTTCAGCAAGTGACATATCTTTAGACACAACCATACTTGCATTCTTTTTATCCGATCTATTTTTCTTTGGTTCCAAATAAATAACTTCACCTGGTATTAAAAATTCTTTTTTATCTACAAAGTCGTTCCAACGGTACAATTGGTTTAAGTTCACTTCAAATTCTTTTGATAATTTATAAAAAGTATCACCTTTACGAACTACAATATAATTAAGGTCTCTAGAAGTTTTCAATACTTTATGCGGCTCAGTTGATAAAGCAGCGGCATCAAATTTTTCAGCATTTGATGTATTTAACACTTCCTTTTTAGCTGTTTCCATTTGTTGTTTTGCCAACACATTTGGATCAATCACATCGTATTCTGTCAAATTCAATTTTTCAATTAAATCAATTAATTTCTGTGCATATTGAGGATGAGTTGCATAACCAGCTGTTTTCAAGCCTTTTGCCCAAGCTTTGTAATCAGAAATTTCTAATTCAAATAACGATTTATATCTATCTTTCTTTAAAAAAAGTGAATGATCTTCATACGAATCTTTTGCATCATCATATTTTCTAAAGCATTCATTTTTAATATCATCATCCACATAAATCTTCTCACCTGTCCAATTCGAACATTTAATTCCAAAGTGATTATTTCCTTCTGTTGCTAAACGCGAATTACCATTTCCAGATTCTAATAATCCTTGAGCAAGCGTAATACTTGCTGGAATTTTGTGAGACGTTTGTTTTTCTTGTGCTATAGACGCCCAAGTTGAAACATAATCAGATTGAGTCATCGTTTTAGCTGTGAAACTTTTAGACGAATTTACTGACTCATAACCAAATACTTGGCTAAACACTGTTAAAGTAAAAATTGCACTTATGAATCGCATAACTTTGAGGTTTTAAACATCAATACGTCACTTATAAACAAAAGTTACAGTTTTCAACAATGAATTGAAGAAAAAAATCAATAAGACGAGTGTAAAGTACTAATTAGATGAAAGTTGATTGAGCCATTCCATCGTATCAACACCATCAGCGAAGTCATCAATTTTAGGAGATTGAGATTGACCGAATGCGACAAAATCACGTCCTATAACAACTTGAATATCATCTTTTAATTCGTCTAGTTTTTTATTAATTTCTTCTTTGGATGAATAATATTCAAAATACACAACGGAAAGTGGAGCATGCAAACTCTCATCTTCTTTCAGCATAAAGCAATTATTATCTAAAAAAGGAATGCTATTCATTAGATAAATTGTCCGATTGTAATCGTAATTATTGCCGTATTTATTGTGATTAATTAATTCAGATTGAACGATAAAGCCTTCAAAAATTCGATTTAAATTAAAATCTTTAGGCACAAAGAGTTTACTCACACTTCTACAGCCCATACCGAAATAGTTGAAACAATCAGAAGATAATTTTTCTATTTCCTCTTTTGTTTCTGTACCATCTAAAACAGCGATTGAAGTTCTGTTTTTTCTAAAAATATGCGGATATGAACCAAAATAAGTTTCAAAGTGATTCATAGAGTTATTACTTCCTGTAGCGATAATCGCATCGTAGTTTTTTAAAGTTCCAAAACTTATCTCTAAACGTTCTTTTAATTTCGGATTCCAATTTAACATCCAAGAAATTAGTAGGGCAGGAAATCTAGAATCATCAGAACTTAACTTACAAACAGCAGAATTTCCACTTAATAAAACGCACAACACATCATGAAAACCAACAAAAGGTAGGTTTCCCGCCATAATTATCCCAACTCTTTTTGGATTCTTTGAATAGGAATATTTTTGACAAAATGCGAATAACTGTTGTGGCTCTAATAAATCACAAATCCCTTTTATTGACGCACGCATATTCTCCTCTGTAAACCAAGGATTGAATTGCTTTTCTCTTTTAATCAACTCAATAAGTTGATTGTATTCATCTTCAGTAATTCCTGAGGAATATCCTTTCCAACCTACGTTTTCACCAATTGAAAGTAAACTTTTTCTAAGCTGACTAAAAACTGAAATAATTTCTTCTCTTTTCACGTTGCAAAAGTAGTTCAAAAGCAATAAAAAAAGATTCGTTGAAAAAGAAATTCAAATGATTTTTGAAAACAATTCCATTTGAAATATTTTAACTTACTATATTTGCAAAAAAAAATAATAAAACAGATTATGGCAATCATGATTACAGACGAATGCATTAATTGTGGTGCATGCGAACCAGAATGTCCAAACAACGCAATCTACGAAGGTGGAGCTGAGTGGAAATATTCAGATGGAACGTCTTTGAAAGGAATGATTACAACTTTAAATGGTGATGAAATGTTGGCTGATGATACACATGAGCCAAGAGACATGGATGTTTATTTTATCGTAACTGATAAATGTACAGAATGTGTTGGTTTTCATGACGAACCACAATGTGCGGCAGTTTGTCCTGTAGATTGTTGTATTGATGACCCTGAGTATCGCGAAACAGAAGATGAATTGTTAGCGAAAAAAGATTTCATGCACTTATAATATATTTTTCGTAACGAATAAACGTTATTTGCGTTATAAATCTAAGATGAAGTTTATTCTTTCTATATCATTTTGCTTATTTTGTGTTTTCACACAGGCTCAGCTTGATTTATCTGAAAAAGAAAGAGAGATAGAACCTGTTTTGTTGGCATTACGTTCAGCTAAAAATGACAGTGAAAAAGCGACTTTAAATTCTCAGTTAATTGATTTACTAAAACCTTGTTTAGAGTCTCCGGAAATTTTTGATTATTCATTTCAATTATTGAAATCAATAGGGTTTATTAAATCTCCAGATCAAAAAATGATGATTGTAAATTGGAATGTTGAAAAAGACGACCAATCTCAAGAATACTTCGCATATGTTGTTGAACGAATCACAAAGTCAAATACGATAACAGTTCATCAATTAAGAGACAATTCAATGCTTCTTGCTCCTCGACCTGAAGAAATGTTGGACAAAAACAATTGGTATGGATGTCTTTATTTTAATATCATTCCAGTTGAAAAAAGCAATAAAACGTATTACACCGTTTTAGGTTGGGATGGATTATTTTCAACTTCAAATATGAAATTGATAGATGTAATTCATTTTTCTGGAAATTCATTGAAAATTGGCGCTCCTATTTTTAAAATGGGTTCCACTACTCTACGTCGAGTGTTTTTTGAATTTTCCGAAAAAGCTACAATGTCTTTAAAATATGATGACACAAAATCGCGTATTGTTTTCGATCACTTAATTCCAGAAACACCTGCATTAAAAGGATTTTACGATTATTATATTCCAGATTTCTCTTACGATGCTTTTGCGTTTGAAAATGGTAAATGGATTTTAAAAGAAGATATTATCGCTACAAATACACCGCGTGATAGAGAGTATGAATTAAGTACAATCGACCCTAAAACAGGCGAAATTAAAACCAAAGAAGTTGAAGGGAAATGGGTGGATCCAACCAGTGAGGGTCGTGAAGGTGTTGAAGTACACAAAGCTGAACTAGAAGAACCTGTTGAGGATGATCCAAAAAGTAAAGGAAAATCGAAAACTCCTAAAAACAAAAATCCGAAGAACGCTATTGAGGAATACGAAAATTCGAAGAAAAAGAAAAAGGAGAAAAAGTCTACAATTCCTGGAGTGGGCAAGTAAATCTTTAACCAAATATCTTGATATTTGTGTGATTTACTACTCGTAAAATTTATCAAAAATCAAGAAATAATTTGGTCTATGTTCCAAATTCACTATTTATTATTTAAGTATAACTTAATTAGAATTACTAACTACAATTAGAACTATTTCTTTTTTGTCTCTTTTTTTTGCATATTTGTTTTCAAACTTATTTTAATCTACTCTATGTACAAAGAAAATTCTGCTGAGGAAGTTCACACGAAATTAATTAAGGCTGGAAAAAGAACTTATTTTTTAGATATCAAAAAAACTAAAGGAAACGATCATTATATCACGCTTACAGAAAGTAAAAAAACAATCATCGATGGACGAGAATCATTTCAAAAGCATAAAATTTTTATTTATAAAGAAGATTTTGAAAAAGTGTTAGAAGGTTTTACTGAAGTCATTGAAAAAGCAAAACTTTTAAATCTGGAATCAAATGAAATTCATATAGATTCAAGGTCAATAGAATTTGAAGATCTCTAATTAACGTGAGTTCGAGATAAGAATTAAGTCAGATCGCCTAGAAATAGTCGGATACAAGTGAAAAAAACGAGATGTATCGGGATACATTGAGTGTTTTTTCGAGCAGAAGATGGCTGTTTTTAGGTGAAACCATCATTCGTTAATCCATAAAACATTCATCTGCTTCGTTGTATTTCGCAGAGATGACTCGCCATCTCTACTCAATACGCCTAACATCTGAACATTTTTTGAATTTCTGACAGGTATTCTTATCTCGAACTCACGTTAATTATTCAGTTATATTTTTATTCACATTCTGTTAACATTTTATAAGTGAATAATTATTCCGTTAAACTTGGTCAATTACATCAAGTAGAAAGTGTATCTTTATACTCAAATTAATAATTCAAATGGGTAAAATTATTGCAATTGCAAACCAAAAAGGAGGTGTTGGTAAAACAACAACAGCTATAAATATAGGCGGTTGTTTTGGGGTTTTAGAATATAAAACCTTAATAATCGACTCTGATCCTCAGGCAAATGCAACTTCTGGCGTGGGTGTTGACGCAACTGGAAAACCAACACTTTATGATTGTTTAATCAACGGAACTCCGATTGAAGAATTAATTATCGAAACCGAAAATCCAAATCTATCAATCATCCCATCATCTATGGATTTAGCGGGTGGTGAAATTGAAATGGTAAACATGGTTGAACGTGAATACATTCTTCGAAAAGAAATTGCACGAATCAAAGACAATTATGACTTTATCATCATAGATTGTTCACCATCTTTAGGACTTTTAACTGTAAACTCACTTGTTGCAGCAGATTCAGTAATGATTCCAGTTCAATGTGAATATTTTGCCTTAGAAGGTTTAGGAAAACTTTTGAATACAATTCGAATTGTACAACAACGTTTACATCCAGATTTAGAAATGGAAGGAATCGTTTTGACAATGTATGATACACGTACACGATTATCAAACCAAGTTGTTGAAGAAGTGAGAACTCATTTCCAAGAAATGGTTTTCGATACAATCATTCATAGAAACACAAAATTAGGAGAAGCGCCATCACACGGTGAAACAATTATTCTCCATGATGCAACGAGCAAAGGTGCTATCAATTATTTGAACTTTGCACGTGAGATATTACAACGAAACGATTTAACAAAAATCGGAAATAACGACAAACAATTTCAATTAGGAAATGACATCTAATCCGAAGAAAAAACCTGCTTTAGGTAAAGGACTTAGTGCGCTTTTAGAAAATTCTGGCGCAATGAAATCGCAAAACACGAGTAGCCCGTCTGCTGGAAGTGTTGCTTTATTACCAATCGTTCAAATTGAAGCGAATCCCTTCAATCCTCGAACAAACTTTGAAAAAGAAGCATTAGAAGAATTAAGTAACTCGATTCGAATCCATGGAATCATCCAACCGCTTACAGTTCGTAAGATGAAGGATGGGAAATACCAACTGATTTCGGGTGAAAGACGTTTTCGCGCATCTCAATTAGCTGGGCTAACAGAAGTTCCTGCATATGTGCGTTTGGCAAATGACCAAGCGATGTTGGAAATGGCTTTGGTTGAAAATATTCAACGTGAAGACTTAAACGCAATTGAAGTTGCACTTTCATACCAGCGATTAATTGATGAATGTACATTGACGCAAGATCAATTGTCTCAAAAGATTTCTAAAAGTCGTTCTAGTATCACAAATCACTTACGTTTGTTGAAATTACCTGCTGAAATTCAGTTAGGTGTTCGCGATAGTTTGATTTCAATGGGACATGCTCGTACATTAGTTTCTGCAGGAGTTGAATCTAAACAATTGGAATACTACAGAATGATTATCGATAACAATCTTTCTGTACGTGAAATAGAAGATTTGATTCGAACTGGTTCAACAATTGAGAATACTGACGATGAACAAACAAAAATTAATCGTGCTGCAATTCAAGCTGGACCTAAACTTTCTGTTGATCAAGAAACATTCCGTCAGTTTTTAGGCGACAAAATTTCCACAAAAGTTGAAATTAAAAAATCTGGATCTGGGAGTGGGAAAATTGCAATCAATTTTGCTTCTGAAGTAGATCTTAATCGAATTATTTCGCTTTTAAGTAAATAAAATGCGCTTACTTTTAATAGGTATCTCTCTCCTATTGGTTAATTTTTTGAGTCAAGCTCAGACATTATCCACTGATTCAACAACTGTTGATTCCGTAAAAGTTCATTCGTTCAAAAAAGCAATGCTGTTTTCTGCTGTAGTTCCTGGAGCTGGACAAATTTACAACCATATTGCAATGCCAAAAGGTAAGAAAAAAGCCTATTGGAAAGTTCCTTTGATTTATGCTGGACTTGGAGCAACTGGATATTTTGCGTTTACAAATGCAGCAAATGCAAAAGCTTACCGAAAAGAAGTTGAATTTAGACGTAATAATATTGGTTTAGTCTCAAATTTTGAAAATTTTGATGAAGCTGGTTTACTCACACTTTACACTTCTGCTAGAAACAATCGCGATTTATTATTTCTAGGAATGGGATTCGTATATTTATTAAATATTGTAGATGCTGGTGTTGAAGCTCACTTTGTGAATTTTGATGTTTCAGAAGATTTAAGTATGGCTTTTCGACCAAGTTTTAATTCACAATATGGCCTTGGATTAAGTTTAAACATGAATTTCAAGTATAAAAAGCAATTTATTTCTTCTAAATTTTAACTTTGTAGTATGAAAATCGGTATAATCGGGTATGGAAAAATGGGTAAAACCATCGAAAGAATTGCAAATGAGCGTGGACATGAAATTGTTTACCGAATCAATTCCTCGAATCCAATTGAACAAGTTGACTTAAACCAAGCTGATGTAGCGATTGAATTTACGCGACCTGAATTGGCAGTTTCACATATTGATATTTGTTTGAATGCTCAAGTACCAGTTGTTGTTGGAACTACAGCTTGGCAAAATGATTTACCACAAGTTTTAAAAGCTGTCGAAGAAAAAAACGGAAGTCTTTTGTATGCGAGTAATTTTAGTTTGGGTGTCAATATCTTTTTTCACATGAATGAGAAGTTGGCTAAAATTATGTCCAACCAATCTGAATATTCAGCTGAAGTTTCAGAAATACACCATTTTCAGAAATTAGATGCTCCAAGTGGAACAGCTGTTTCAATTGCTCAAGGAATCTTAGAAAACAATAGTAATTACACTTCATACGTTAGTGAATTGGGAAAAACTCCAACTCATACAGCACATGAATTGCCAATTACTGCATATCGTGAGCCTGAAGTTCCAGGAACACATACAGTTACATATAATAGCGAAATCGATTTGATTTCCATGACACATATTGCACACAATCGTGATGGTTTTGCCTTAGGATCTGTGGTAGCAGCAGAATTTTTACATAACAAAAAAGGCGTGTTTACGATGCGCGACGTATTAGAATTTTAGATTATGAACGCAGTATATTATTATTTTTTCTTTTTATTAGTTCACCCATATTTAGCAATGTGGTGGAAATCATTTTCAAAAGCTGGAGTTGCTAATTGGAAGGCATTGATTCCTGGATTGAACTATTTCTATGTGTTTAAAATCGGAATTTCTAAACCTTGGTGGAGTTTATTGATGCTATTCCCGGGTGTTCACATTGTTATGTGGATGAGTGCGAACGTAAGTTACATCCGTCGTTTTGGTTTTTATTCTGCAACTGACACACTTCAAGGAATGTTTTTCCCTTATTTGTTGATGGCAAAAATTGCAAATGATGAGAAATTGCCAATGTTACCTGAAACAAACTGGGCGAATCCAATGGAAGTTGGAAAAAGAACTCCAGGAGATCACATTGTATTGTTCTTTTCATTACCTGTTTTAGGACATATCGTTGCTTATATTTTTGGAATGTTCAAACAACGTACAGGTAAAAAATCAACTTTCAAAGAATGGGGTGATTCTATTTTATTTGCTTTAGTTGCAGCTGGAATCATTCGTACATATGTTTTTGAACCATTCCAAATTCCAACTGGATCGATGGAGAAAACATTGTTAGTTGGCGATTTCTTGTTTGTAAACAAATTGGCTTACGGTCCAAAAGTACCAGTTACTCCTCTATCGTTTCCATTGGTTCACAATACAGTTCCATGGATTAATGTGAAGTCGTATACAACCATTGAAACATGTAATTATTACCGTTTACCTGGACTTGGAAAAGTAAACAGAAACGATGTGATGGTTTTCAATTATCCTTCAGGAGATACTGCTGTTTATGATCCACGTTTACCTGATGGTTTAATGGGGCATGATTATCATGGTTTATTAATTGGAGAAGCGCAATATTTTTTCAATCAAGGAAACCAAGATCAATCAAACAAAATTGCTACTGCCATTCAAAATAAATGGGCGAAAGAAAACAAACAATATACACCTGAAGAAGCTAACAAAATCATAAATGATTCATTGAATAATTATTTCCAAAGTGATGTTCATTTAAAATCTTTCTTAGATAACATCGATTATTGGAAAGATATGGCAAGAAAATCTATGAGAGAAGATAAAGTTAATTTTGGAGCTGGTCCTGAGCCAATTAACCATTACGGATTAATTTATCGTCCTGTTGATAAAAGAGAAAATTACATCAAACGATGTGTTGGATTACCAGGAGATAAATTGAAAATTGAAAAATCTGTTCTTTATGTAAATGGAAAAAAAGCCAAACGTTTTCCATTTCAAAATTATGCGTACGATGTAATTGAAGGTAAATTATCTACAGATAAATTAAATGAATTAGATTTATTCATTGAAGAAGGTGATTGGAGATACGATCAAAATGGAAATATGCGAATTTTCCTAACGGATTCTAAAAAAGCAAAAATCAAGAAATTATTTCCAAAGGTTAAATTGAAACTTTATTTAGAGCCTCAATATTCTAAAGATAAAGACTATAAACCAACATATTTAGAGCAATTGAATAATCTTTCCATGTTCCCAAAAGATCGATATGTCAATAATACAGTTACAGATTACAATGAATTCACAATTCCTAAAAAAGGAACATCTGTTAAACTAACTAAGGAGAATATAGCTTGGTACAGACGAATCATTACAGCATACGAAGGACATAAATTAGTGGAAAAGAAAAATGGAATCTTCATCGATGGTAAAAAAGTAACATCTTATAAGTTTGCTATGAATTACTATTGGCTAATGGGAGACAATCGTTACAATTCTGCTGATTCACGTGTTTGGGGATTTGTTCCTGAAGATCACGTAGTTGGTAGAGCTTCTGTTGTTTGGTTCTCAAAAAGTGCTGGAAGAGGAATTATTCGTTGGGACCGAATTTTGAAGTTTATTAAATAATGGAGCCATTCCCGTTATCGGGTTTTGGTCCACTTGCCTATTTTCAACAATTAGCGAAAGCTAAAGAAGTTGTATTTGAAGTAAATGATCACTTCCCGAAGCAAACGTTTCGTAGTCGCTTTAGTATTGTTGGACCAAATGGAGTTCAACGCATTTCAATTCCTTTGATCCGTGATAATGGTTCAAAAACACTTACCAAAGCTGTTCGAATTTCGTATGACACAAATTGGATTGTTGAAGCAAAACGAAGTCTAAAAACTGCTTATTCAGCCTCTCCTTATTTTGATCATTACGAGCAAGATATTTTTGATTTACTTGATCGAAAACAAAGTTCACTAGTAGAATTTAATTTATCAATAATTGATTTTTTAAACGCACATTTGGATTTAAATATCGAATACAAATTAAGTTCAACATTCACTGAATTTAAAGAAAATGACCCAAGAGGAATTGACTTTGAAAATAATGCCTTTCTATTAGACAAAACGGAATATCAACAAGTATTATTTAACGAAAATAAATTTGAAAGCAATCTTTCTATTTTGGATTGTCTTTTTAATTTAGGACCACTTTCAAGAACATTTATTCATGTAAAAAAGTAATTGTTTTTGCCATTGGTCTACAATATTATACTGTTCGTCAAAAAAATAAATTAAAATCACATCTAAAATTGTTTTTGTTTAAATATTTAATCTATCTTTATCCTGATTTAGGTGGTTAGGTTAGGTTGATTAAAGAAAAGAGTTGGACACCCGTTCAACTCTTTTCTCTTATAATAACTTTTTTTGAAAATCGAAATTTAATTAGGGTCTGCTGAAAAAGTCAGACTCAAATTTGACTTAGATTTGAAAATTTGTAGCTAAAAAATATTTTTTGTCGAAAGTTTAAAATTTTTGAGAAGATAACTTTTAGGCAATACTGTACTAGCTCAGCCAAATT
>JBKDZA010000297.1:0-13924 GCA_046308455.1 Fluviicola sp. | reverse complement strand
TTTATAAATTGATTTTCTAATTGATTGTTTTTTTTAATGAAGTTTTTAAAGTATTTAATATTTGAGAATGATTCTGAAGTTAAATGTAATACTCCGCTTTTATCGTAAAAAATTGAAAATAGACAATTCAAAAATGCATTTGGCAAATCATTAAACGTTAAAGCTTCTAAAACACTAGTCTTTCCAACATTATTGTCTCCTAGAATCAAATTAAACTGTTTGATTTTTTTCAATGTAAGACATTCAATTCCTTTAAAATTTTCAATTTTAAAAGAATTTATTTTTTCATATCCTTGATTTCTCATATGGAAATAGTTTTACGTCCGATTGAACTATAATAAAAACCTAAGTTATTCATATCTTCGACTTCAAATAAATTTCTTCCGTCAAAAATTACTTTATCTTTTAGCAAACTTCCAATTCGTTCAAAATTTGGATTTCTAAAAATCCCCCACTCTGTACAAATCAATAAGGCATCTGCGTTTTCTAATGCTTGGTATTCATCTGTTGCGTATGAAATTTTGTCACCAATAACACCTTTCACGTTTGGCATTGCTTCTGGGTCAAAAGCACATACTTCTGCGCCAGCACCAAGTAATTCATTGATCATATACAAAGCAGGTGCTTCGCGAATATCATCCGTATCTGGTTTGAATGCCAAGCCCCAAATTGCTATTTTTTTTCCTGCTAAACTTCCTCTAAAATAATTGTTTATTCGTGGAAAAAGAACTGTTTTTTGAGCTTCATTTACATGCATTACAGCTTTTAGAATCTCAAAAGAAAAGTCGTTTTCAATACCAGATTTCACTAATGCTTGCACATCTTTTGGAAAGCAAGATCCACCATAACCAATTCCTGGAAATAAAAATCTTTTTCCAATTCTATCGTCAGAACCAATACCTATTCGAACTTTATCTACATCTGCACCAACTAACTCACAAAAATTAGCTACTTCGTTCATGAACGTAATTTTCGTAGCAAGAAAAGAGTTGGCTGCATATTTTGTTAATTCGGCTGATTTTTCATCCATAAAAATGATTGGATTTCCCTGACGAACGAATGGCTTGTATAATTGTTCCATTACTTTTTCAGCACGTTCAGAAGAAGTTCCAATTACTACGCGATCTGGTTTCATAAAATCGTCAACGGCGAAACCTTCACGTAAAAACTCTGGATTAGAAACAACATCAAAGTCGACAGTTGCATTTTTAGCAATTGCAGCATGAACTTTTTCGGCTGTTCCAACTGGCACCGTACTTTTATCTACGATAACTTTATAGTTTTCAATTAGTTTTCCTAGTTCATCTGCTACACCTAAAATGTAACGCAAATCTGCCGAACCATCCTCTCCAGGAGGAGTTGGAAGTGCTAAAAATATGATTTCAGCATCACGAATTCCTTCTTCCAGATTTGTTGTGAAAGTCAGACGATTAGCTTTAATATTTCTTTCAAATAAAACATCAAGATGTGGCTCATAAATTGGAATTTCACCATTTCGCATGCGTTCAACTTTAGCAACATCTATGTCAACGCAAATCACTTGATTTCCAGTTTCAGCGAAACAAGTTCCAGTTACAAGACCAACGTAACCTGTACCAATAACGGCTATTTTATTCATTCGTTTTCGATTTAATGAAACTCAAAATTTCACTTGTAATAAAAGTCAATTGTTCCTCATCCATTTCGGTATGAATTGGAAATGAAATCACTCTTTTTGTCAAATCTTCCGTAACTGGCAAATCCAAATCCCCTAAATTAAATGACGCAAACATCCCTTGTTTGTGAGCAGGTTGCGGATAATAAATCATCGAAGGAATTTGTTTTGACTGTAAATACACTTGCAATTCATCTCTGTTTAATTCATCTGAAAGTTGAACAGTGTATTGATGAAAAACGTGTTTCGAAATAGAAGAACGAAAAGGAATTTTAACGTGTTTACTTTTACTCAATTCTTTGTCATAAAAATCAGCTACAGCAATTCTTTTTTCAATGTAGGTATCTAAAAGTGGCAATTTCACATTCAATACTGCAGCTTGAATTCCATCTAAACGAGAGTTACAACCAACAATTTCATGTTTGTACTTTTCTTTTTGACCGTGGTTTGCAACCATTTTTAATTGCTCGGCTAAATCAGAATTATTTGTGTACATAGCACCTCCATCACCATAACAACCTAAGTTTTTAGAAGGAAAGAAAGATGTACAACCAATATCTCCAATTGTACCTAATTTAGCTTTCGTGCCATCAGAAAAATAATAATCTGAACCAATTGCTTGAGCATTGTCTTCAACTACAAAAAGATTGTGTTTTTTAGCAATTTTCATGATTGCTTCCATTTCTGCTGCTTGACCATACAGATGTACTGGTACGATAGCTTTAGTTTTTGCTGTAATTGCTGCTTCAATTTTACTTGGATCAATACAAAAAGTATCGGGTAAAACATCAACAAAAACTGGCTTCAAATTTAAAAGCGCAATCACTTCTGTTGTAGCAATATATGTAAACGAAGGCGTAATCACCTCATCACCTGGCTTTAAACCCAATGCCATCATTGCGATTTGCAAGGCATCAGTTCCGTTAGCACAAGGAATTACATGTTTTACATTTAAATACGATTCAAATGATTTTTGAAAAGAATTAACAGCATTTCCTCCAATAAATTGAGCGCTTTTTAAAACCTCATCAATGGATTGATTAATTTCAGTTTTGATTGCTTGGTATTGAGAAACCAAGTCGACCATTTCAATTTTTCTCACGTGTTTACTTTAGTACGAATTACACAAAGTTAACAGTATTCTATAAAAACCCATGACAGAAATAAAAAATGCTTATTGAATTGCCATTACATTGAAAACCTTCTCCATTTTTTCTACGGTTGAATCACTTGAGCAATTGAAATTATTTACAATAATCGCAAAGGCAATTTTCTTGCCTGACTTAGATTCAACATACCCAGCATAAGCTTTAACTCGTTTTAGAGTTCCACTTTTCATATGCAATCTTCCATCACCCGCTTGATTGGAACAAACACTTGAAACGGTTCCTGAAACACCTGCTACTGGTAAAGTAGAATAAAATGCCTCTTTATTTTTTGAGGTATTCATATATTTTAATAATTCACAAAAGTGGAAAGCAGAAATTGCGTTGTTGTGTGACAAGCCACTTCCGTCATTCATGTAAAACCCTGATGTATTAAATTTATTTCCCCAAAAGTTAGAAAGAATTGAAAGTGATTTATCTGTTGAACCATTTCCAGATTCATTGTAACCAATCCAACACAACACTTCTTCAGCAAATAAATTCACGGATTTCATATTTGTCCACCAAGCAACTGAACTCAAAGGTTTCCCTTTGTGAGCATATATTAATTTTTTAGAAGGATAACGAACAGAAGGAGATTCTTTTGCTAAATTTCTTGAGGAAGTACACGAATCTTTTTTCATCATTCCCTTTTCTTTCAATATTCGAGAAAATTCTTGTGCAAATTGCAACTCTGGATCGGGAATACTGCCTTTAACTGTGAATCTAACTGCTCCTGCACCAAGTGTTCCTGTTCCAAAACGATCATATGAATATGGTGCACCGTAGATATATGAATTATCTCCCGAACCTCCAGAAGTTATATAATTGTGGAAACTTAAGTTTTTTATAACTGGAAAAGTTTCAATTAATTGAGTTGCTTGTCCAGCTGATTTTCCTGTACGAAAGTAATAACGAAGCATATTGTCATAAATTGGTAATCCTGAAGGACCAGCCCCGTAATAATTTCCAATATCTCCCCAAGCCCAACCATCCGGAAGAGCTTCGTAACCAAATTCTGAGGCATCTGTAATTACGATTCCTTCAATTCGTTTTATTCCTTTCGCCTTAAGTGTATCTGCCCATGCGTAGAAAAATTCATTTTCTTTTCCGTCACCATTGTAATAGCGACTTCCAAGACTCACATCTCCCCCACCACGAATCCAAAGATTACCTTTTAAAACAGAATCTTTTGTGATTGTTCCATCAATATAAATTCGAGTGCTTGGCTGATAATCTTTTCCTAATAATTCAAAAGCTGTTGCTGTTGAAAACAACTTAGTAGTTGAAGCTGGAGAAATACTTAAATGTGGATTTTTACTCCCTAAAACTTCTCCTGTTTTACAATCTACTGCCATAAAAGATATAGACGCGTTTTTGAAAAAAGCATCATTTGAAAAGGCATCAATTGCAGCCTGAATTGGACTTTGAGCAAATAAATTCGCTGTTGAAAAAAACAGTATGAATAGTAAAAAGTATTTCATGTATCAAATTTCTATGTTTTTGATGTAGTAAAAACTGTGCCATTTGAAACTTTATGAACAAAAGAACGGTAATTTCTACTAACTTTGGAGTATAGATATGCCAAAAGTACTTCGCATTATAAACCGATTTAATATAGGTGGACCTACCTATAACGCTACTTTTTTGACTAAATTTTTGGGGGATGATTTTGAGACTTTACTCATTGGGGGCTTACCTGAAAATGATGAAAAAGATTCATTGCACATTTTAGAACAATATGGTGTTGAAGCAAAGTTAATTCCTGAATTACAACGTACACCAAATTTAAAGTCGGACCGAGCAGCTTATAAACGCATCAAGCAAATAATTGAAGAGTTTAAACCAGATATTGTGCATACGCATGCTGCAAAAGCGGGTGCTATAGGACGAAAAGCGGCTTTATCATGTGGTGTTAAAGTGATTGTTCATACGTATCACGGACATGTTTTTCATTCTTATTTTGGGAAACTAAAAACCTTGCTTTATAAAAAAATCGAACGTCAATTAGCTAAAAAAACGACTGCAATTGTCGCAATTAGTGAACTTCAAAAAAAAGAACTTTGCTATGAACATAAAATTGCTCCTGAAAATAAATTCCATGTGATTTCTTTGGGCTTTGATTTAAGTAAGTTTCAAGAAAACTTAAGCGAAAAAAGAAAAAAAACTCGAGAACGACTTCAATTATCAGAGTCAGATATTGCGGTAGAGATTGTTGGTCGATTAGTACCAATTAAAAATCATTCACTTTTTTTAGATGCTATCGAGTTACTTGCAAAAGAAAGTGTTTTTGCAAACTATTATATTGTCGGAGATGGAAGCGAAAGAAACACTATTGAAACTCGTGTTAAAGAACTTTTAGCAATTTATCCAGTTAAAATCACATTAATTGGTTGGGAAACGGATATTGCGACTTTTAATGCCGGAATGGATGTCTTGTGTTTAACATCAAACAACGAAGGTACTCCTGTTAGTTTAATAGAAGCTCATGCAGGGAATTTACCTATTGTAACAACAGATGTTGGAGGAGTAAGAGATATTGTAAAAGACGAAGAAACAGCTTTTGTTGTTCCACCAAAAAATGCAGAACAATTTGCTCAAAAACTTAAAATTCTCATTCAAAATGAAAAAATTCGTGAAAAAATGTCACAAAATGGCTGGACTTACGTAAAAGATAATTTTGACTATAGAACATTAACAAAAAACATGCGTGATTTGTATTACAAATTATTGACTGAAAAATAATTATGAAAATATTTAAACTGGTTTTTGCACTACTATTTTTTGTTATTCTACAATCTTGTGGAATAAACAAGGACCTAATGTTTAGAACTCCAAAAGGTGCTGAAGTAAAATCTGATAGTATTCCATTAAAACCAACTTTGGATTATGTGATATCCCCTGATGATAAATTTACTTTTGTTTTATACACAAATAATGGCGAAAGTATTGTTAATGGAATGTCTGGTGTAACAGAAAAAGAAAGTTCAAAATCTTCAATGGAATACATTGTTCGATCGAATGGAACAGCTGATTTACCGATAATTGGAAATGTACAAGTTTCAAATTTGACCATTTCACAATGTGAAAAAATGCTGGCTGAAGCTTATGCTGAAAAAAACGGCTATAAAGATCCATTTGTGCAAGTTCAAATTACGAATCAACGTGTTATTGTTTTCCCAGGAAGTGGTGGTGATGCAAAAGTTGTTACAATAGAAAACAACAATACTACACTAATGGAAGTAATTGCTCTTGCTGGTGGGGTTGCTGATCGTGGAAGAGCGGATAGAATTAAATTAATTCGAGAAGTGAACGGAGTAAGAACGATGTATACGCTTGATTTGTCAACAGTTGATGGATTAAAATATACGGATTTAATCGTTCAAGCACATGATTACATTTATATTGAACCAACTGAAGAAGTTGCTAAGGAAGTTGTAGAAAGAGCAGCTCCAGTCGTGTCAATTGTTTCAAGTGTGTTTTTGATCATAACTTTTTTAACAACATTAAACTAAAAATAATTCAGTGCAACAATCATTTTTTATAAATAAAGACTATAATCCAATCATTCTTCGAACGATACTTCGCAGACATTGGTTATGGTTTTCTATTATACTTGCATTTTTCTTTTCTCTTGCATTCTTTTATTTAAGATATACCAAATCAATCTATGAATCATCGACATTAATTCAAATTGCTGAACAAGACCAAGGAAAAGAATTATTAGAAATTGAAAATATTAATACGAAAGATGATATTTCTGAAGAAATAGAATTATTGAGATCTGAATTATTGTTCAACAATGCTTTGGATAAACTTAAAATGAATGTATCTATTTTTGCACAAGGAAATATTTTATCAGAAGAGCGCTATTTGAATTCCGGTTACACTATTCTGCCTTATCAAATTTATGATAGTGCAATTTGTGATGTTCCAATTTTCTTCAAAAACGAAGGTAAAAATGTCATTTTAGACTATGCCTTAAATGGTAAAAAATTCACTTATAAAATACCGATTAACGTTAAATCCAAAACAAAACATTTTGAATTTGAATTCGTAGTAAATGATTTTAATTATTTCTCAAATGATTGTGACGAAAATGATCTTTATTTCGCATTTAATAGTCGTAGAGCTTTAATTGAACGCTTACTCCCGAACCTGATTGTTGAGGGAGTTGATGCAAATGCAAAAACAATTTCCATCAGTTTTAAAGGTCCAAATGCACTGTTATGTCACGATGTAACAAGTGCTGTTACAGATGCTTTTTTCAATTTTGACCAAACAAATAAACAAAAGAGTGCCGAGAATATTTTGGTGTTTATCGATCAACAGTTGGATTCTATTGGTGAAATTTTGAATATCGCAAAAGATTCCTTAAATCGATATGTTCGTTCTTCTGGACTTCGTGATCCTGAAGCTACAACTTCTTCGGGTGCTGATATTGATAGCTACCAAGATGAGCTGTTTCGTTTAGAAGAAGAACTTCAAGTTTTAAACTCGTTAAACTCCAAATTAAAAACCGATCCAAATCGATTGGAAATTTATCGTTTAATACCTGATATTTTAGGGAAAAGTTATGAGCAATCATTGTCAACTCAAATTACTGAATTAAATCGTTTATTAGAGAAAAAAGAAGAATTGTTAGCTGATGTTTCTGAAAATAATTCTGAAATAAAATTATTGAATAATCGAATTCAAACAAAAGTAACTTTTATTCGAAAAAGTATCGATATCATTCAAAATAGATTGGAAAGTAACGCACGTATTTTGAGGTCTCGTTTAGGATTAATGGAAGGTGAATTGTTGTCGCTTCCACAAAAGAAAATGGAATATAGTAGAATCAAATCTGCTCAAGATATCAATAAAAAATTCTATGATATCTTAAGTGAAAAAAAGGTTTTATATGCTATTTCGAATGCTGGATATACTTCAAACAATCGTATTTTAAGCCCTGCAAGTTATGCAGCTTCTCCTGTTAGTCCTAATAGAAAATTGATTTATGCTGGCTTTTTATTCATTGGTTTGATAATTGGATTGGTTTTTTTACTTTATCGCTATGTAACTTTTAATGAAGTTAATACTATAGATGATTTAAAATCTTTACTTCCAGAAAAAGTGACTGTTTTAGGTGGCGTTCCATTAATTAAAAACACGATGGAATACAGTCAGTTAATGGTACATGAGTCTCCAAAGTCAATGCTCGCTGAATCCATGCGTAATATTCGAACGAATTTAAGTTTTGTGAGTCCGAATATGAAGACGATAGCTGTTTCATCCTCTATTTCAGGTGAAGGTAAAACGTTCATCAGTTTGAATTTAGCGGGAATCATCGCGTTGTCTGATAAAAAATGTGTGATTATCGATTTAGATTTAAGAAAACCAAAAATCCATTTGGGATTGAATACGGATAACATTGCTGGAATTTCAAATTTAATTATTGGCCAATATTCTGTAGATGAAGTAATTCGAAAATCAGAAATTAATAACTTAGATTTTATCACAGCAGGACCAGTTCCTCCAAATCCGTCAGAATTAATATTAAGCTCTAAAATGGATGAAATTTTGGAGGAATTGAAATCAAAATATGATGTGGTAATCATCGATAATCCACCAGTTGGAATTGTTACTGATGGTGTTCGAATTTTAGCAAATGCAGATGTTCCGATTTATATTTTTAAATCAAATTATTCAAAACGTATTTTTGCTCAACGTGTAAACGAATTGTTTGAACTGAATCAGATCTCACAATTAAACGTAATCATGAACGGTACAGATGTAAGTCGCTCGAAATATGGCTACGGTGGATATGGTTATGGATACGGTTATGGATATTACGACGAAGATAAAAAGTCAACTAAAAAATGAAAGAAAAAATGAAAATCTCAACTTTCGAAATTGAAGGTTTAGTATTAATTGAACCCAGATTATTTTCTGATGACCGTGGAGTTTTTTACGAAACTTTTCAAGTCAATCAATTTAAAGAATTTATTTCTGAAGATGTGAATTTTGTTCAAGACAACGAATCTGTTTCAAAGAAAAATGTGTTGCGTGGACTTCACTTTCAAAACCCACCGTATGCACAAGGAAAATTAGTTCGCGTTGTATCTGGAAGTGTTTTGGATGTTGCCGTAGATTTAAGAAAAGACTCTCCAACTTATGGTAAACATCAAAAAGTTGTTCTTTCTGGTGAAAACAAGCATCTGTTTTGGATCCCAAAAGGATTTGCGCACGGGTTTTTAGCCTTGGAAGAAAATACAATTTTCCATTATAAATGTACTGACTTTTATCATCCTCCATCTGAACAAACAATCCTTTGGAACGATGAAACCCTTTCAATTGATTGGCAAATCACTGACCCAATCGTTTCCACAAAAGATCAAGAAGGTTTAAAGTTCTCACAGTTTGAAACTCCGTTTATATGAGTTATGAAACACTTCTAGCTTGGATTGGCGCCTTAATTGGTGGAATGGTTATGAGTATCATTTGTAATCACCTATTATTACGTTTTTCTCAAAGTTTAGGTATTCGAAATAAAAATGATGTGACGATTCGTTGGGCAAATGAATCAAAACCATCCTTAGGTGGAGTTTCTTTTTTTATTGCTTTTGTTTTTGGAAGTATTGGATATTCTGTAGTTTTTCAAAACGAATACATTTTCCATAACCGCGAATTCATTGGATTGTTAGTTGCTGGAATTATCGCTTTTGTGATGGGACTTGCGGATGATGCATACAATACAAAACCTCTTGCAAAATTGTTTTTCCAAATCAGTTGTGGAGTTATTTTTATTGCAAGTAACACCATCATTCATTTAACAGCAAATTTTTGGATTGATAGTCTAATTACTATTGTTTGGGTAGTTGGAATCATGAATTCATTGAATATGTTAGACAATATGGATGGAATCACAGGTACGACAGTACTTTTCATTTTATTGGCTTGTCTTGGAAGTGATTTCATCATTTTTGGATGGAACATGAATATTTGGACCTTAACCTTACTCATTCAAATTGGTGCATTAATCGGTTTTCTTCAATACAATATTCATCCATCTAAAATGTTTATGGGTGATGCTGGAAGTCAATTCATTGGTTTGTTTACAGCTTTCTTTTCCATTAAAAATCTTTGGAATGTAGGAATTGATGTTGATTTAAATCCATATGTTGGAGTTTTGGTTACTTTACATGCTTTCACTCCTGCTGCTATTGATACGTTCACAGTTGTTATCAATCGCTTGAAAAAAGGACAATCACCAATGGTTGGAGGAAAAGACCATACTACTCATCATTTAGTCTACGCTGGATTCAATGACAAAAAAGTGTGGATTATTTTTACTTTAATGGGATTAAGTTCAACTCTTGTTACTTTGATTAGTGTTTATTTTTGTCGACTTGGAAATCCATACATCGCCTTAATTTTTGTAGTGCATTTCTTAGTGCTTTTTGTTTTATTATACAAAAACACTATAAAATACAAGCGCAAATAAGCTGAGATTTTCGTATTTTTACGCACGAAAAATTCATTCATGCGTATATTTTTATTCTTCCTTTTTATGTCACTTTTGAGTTGCAATCAAGCGCCAAAAACTCAAGAAGTTGACTCTGTTAAACCTGTTGAAAATAATCCTTTGGTGTTCCCAGATTTACCAAAAGAAATCACTTTCGCTGGACAAAAAGTAGATCTATCTGATATTGATGTTAGAGAACGTTTAGACAGAGAAGTCCTTTTGATGGCCTATTACCAAAGTGCAACAACGGGTGGTTTTAAAAGAGCACATCGTTTTTTTCCAAGAATTGAGAAAATTTTAAAAGCAAAAGGTATTCCTGATGATTTTAAATATCTAGCAGTAATTGAAAGTAATTTGTTGCAAGCTGTTTCTCCTGTTGGTGCACAAGGAATCTGGCAATTCATGCCCGTAACCGCAAAACAGCACAATCTTGAGATCTCAGCTGAAGTAGACGAACGACTTCACTTTGAGAAAAGCACATTTGCTGCATGCGATTATTTAACGGATGCTTATGTTGTTTTAGATGACTGGTTGTTGACTGCTGCTGCATATAACAGAGGTGTTGGTGGAGTTCAACAAGATATGTCGTGGCAGAATTCAGAACATTATTTTGATACAGAACAAAACTCAGAAACTGGACGTTATGTTTTCAGAATTTTAGCTGCTAAAATCATTATGGAAAATCCAGAAGCTTACGGCTATTTTCCAAAGCAAATTGAATTATACAATCCTATAAAAACAAAGAAAATTAAGGTCACTGAATCGATTACAAACTTGGTTGAATGGGCTGAAGCAAACAATACCAACCTTCGAATTGTTCGTAAACTAAACCCTTGGTTATTGACACTACATTTGAAAGTCAAAAACAAAGCATATTATATTGAGATTCCAACCGAATCTGAAAATTTAAAACCTTATTCACAACGATAAAATGAAAAACGATACCATTTCCATTTACGGAGCAAAAGAACACAATTTAAAAGATGTTTCATTGGATATTCCAAGAAACAAATTGGTTGTTTTCACAGGTTTAAGTGGAAGTGGTAAATCATCATTGGCTTTTGATACGATCTTCGCAGAAGGTCAACGTAGATACATCGAAACGTTTTCGGCTTATGCACGTCAATTCTTAGGCGGATTGGAACGACCTGATGTCGAAAAAATTGATGGTTTAAGTCCTGTAATTGCGATTGAACAAAAAACCGTTTCACGTTCACCAAGATCAACAGTTGGAACGATCACTGAAATCTATGACTTTTTGCGCTTGTTGTATGCACGTGTTGGAACGGCATACTCCTACGAAACCGGAGAAATCATGGTCAAGTATTCAGATGAACAAATTACTGATATAATTCTTGAGCAATTCAACGACAAAAAAGTAGTTATTCTTGCTCCAAAAATCAAAGGTAGAAAAGGACATTACCGCGAATTGTTTGAACAAATTTTAAAATTAGGATATACACGTGTACGCATTGATGGCGAAATTCGCGACATCGAAAAAGGCATGCGTTTGGATCGTTACAAAATTCACGATATTGAAATCGTAATCGACCGAATTGCGGTTAAACAAGAAGACAGAAAACGCTTGTATGATGCAATTGTAACAGCAATGAAGCATGGAAATAAATCCATGATTTTAATGGATCACGACACGAATGAAGTCCGCCATTTTTCTCGATTGTTGATGTGTCCAACCACAGGAATTTCTTATCCAGAGCCTGAACCAAATCTTTTCTCATTCAATTCTCCTTATGGTGCTTGTGAAACCTGTTCAGGATTGGGTGAAGTATCTGAAATTGATCGAGATAAAGTGATTCCGAATCCAAAATTGAGTATTCGAAAAGGTGGTTTAGCTCCAATTGGAGAATACAAGAAAAATTGGTTTTTTGAACGCCTAGACGACTTTCTTTCACAAGAAGGATTTACCTTAAACTCAGCAATTGAAGATCTTCCAGAAGACATCATTCGTGTGATTCTTCATGGAAACGAAGGCTTGGAACAAAATGCAAAAGATACTACGATTCGCTTCGAAGGTTTGGCCAATTTCATGGGACGACATTCAGAAGACAGTAGTGCTGCAATTATGCGTTGGGCACAAAGTTTCATGAATAAAATCCCTTGTCCGGATTGCTGTGGAGCACGTGTTAAAAAAGAAGCATTACACTTTAAGATTGCTGAGAAAAACATTGGAGAAATTGCTTCGATGGACATTTTGGAAGTGGCAGAATGGTTGAAAACAATCGAAAACTATTTATCCAAAGACCAACAAGTAATAGGAGTTGAAATTTTAAAAGAAATTCGTTCTCGAATTGGTTTCATTTTAGAAGTTGGTTTGGAATATTTGACTTTGCATCGTTCAGCCAAAACACTTTCTGGAGGTGAAGCACAACGCATTCGTTTGGCGACACAAATCGGTTCGGAATTAATGAATGTGTTGTACATTTTAGATGAGCCAAGTATCGGATTACATCAACGTGACAATACCAGATTGATCAATTCATTGAAACGATTACGCGATACAGGAAACTCCGTGATTGTTGTTGAACACGACCGTGAAATGATGGAAGCCGCTGACTTTGTGGTGGACATTGGTCCAGGAGCTGGAATTCATGGAGGGAAAATCTTAAATTGTGCTCCACTGAACGAATTAATTTCAACAGATTCAATCACAACACAATATTTACGAGGAGAAAAAGAAATCCCTTTACCAATAAAACGCCGTAAAGGAAATGGGAATAAATTGAAGTTGACAGGAGCTAGTGGAAATAACTTAAAGAACGTCAATTTAGAAATTCCATTGGGAACTTTTACCTGCGTTACGGGTGTTTCTGGAAGTGGAAAATCTACTTTAATCAATCATACTTTGTATCCAATTTTGAATGCTCACATTTACAACGGAGTCAAAAAACCAATGCCTTACAAGAAAATAGAAGGTTTGGAGCATTTGGATAAAGTCATTGAAATCGATCAAAGTCCGATTGGACGAACTCCAAGAAGTAATCCTGCGACTTACACGAATTTATTCACTGAGATTCGCACCTTATTTGCTGGTCTACCAGAAGCTCAAATTCGCGGATACAAAGCTGGACGTTTCTCGTTCAATGTAGCTGGCGGAAGATGTGAAACATGTGGAGGTGGTGGATTGAAATTGATCGAAATGAATTTCCTGCCAGACGTGTATGTGGAATGTGAAACGTGTAACGGAAAACGCTACAACCGTGAAACATTGGAAGTGCGTTACAAAGGAAAATCGATAAACGATGTTTTGGAAATGACCATTGAAGACGCTGCGCCATTTTTTGAAAGTATTCCAAAGATTTCACGTGCATTGACGACTTTGAATTCTGTTGGTTTGGGTTATATAAAACTCGGACAACCGTCTACAACTTTGAGTGGTGGCGAGGCGCAACGCATCAAATTGGCAACTGAATTGCAAAAGAAAAGCACAGGTAAAACGATTTATATTTTGGATGAACCAAGTACAGGCTTACATTTCGAAGATATTCGCATGTTGATTGATGTGTTACAGCGATTAGTTGACGAAGGAAATACAGTTTTGGTGATTGAGCACAATTTGGACATCGTAAAAGTAGCGGATCATGTCATTGATGTTGGACC
>JBKDZA010000296.1:0-4380 GCA_046308455.1 Fluviicola sp. | reverse complement strand
CATCTAAGATACAGATTTTCAAGGTTTTAAACAAATAAAACATAAATTAATTCACTGACAATCAGTTGTTTATATTTTTTGTCATGTAGTTAGTTCAAGATGATAAAATTAAATTGACCAAGGAGCAAAAGTTGATGCTTGAAATGAGTGAAGTTGACATTATAAATGGTCGAACAATATCTCAAAATGATCTTGACAAAAATGACCTTGAATGGCTAAAAGAAAAAATGTAATTTCAAGCTTTAAGACGACATGAAGAATTTTAATACCACCATTTTTCTAATAACGACAATTATCCTTGGATTACTTTTAATTCCATCTTTCTTAGCTGCTTTTGCAGAGGATGAAGGGACCTTAAATCCTAACAACCCATTCTGGTCTTTTTTCGCACGACTATATCACATAATTCGCTTTCCGACACACACTTTGCTTTCGCCAATTATTTCAGCCGGAGGAATAGTAACATTCTTCGGTGGATTATTTATAAATTGCATGTTTTATGGACTGGTCATTGAAAGAATTATATCAGTGTTCAGAAAAAAGAAATAAATTGAAAGAAGAGGTTTATTTAAAAATCACATAATAATTCGAATCTATCTAGATAACAACTGAATTAAGGTAAAAACAAAATAGTATCTATTTCCATAATAAAAACAATTCAATTAAACCCTCTCTACTTATCTTTGTCATTCAAATGAAAATTTCACAAACAAAAAAGTTTATTCTAAAAACCTCAAAGAGAAGTAAATGGATTCCAGTTTTAAAAAGCAAGCACAAGAATTTCAAATAAAAGATTTTACCTACGATTTACCTGACGATAGAATCGCAAAATATCCCTTGGAGGAAAGGGATTTAAGTAAATTGTTGGTGTATAAAAACGCTACAATCAAGGAAGATAGCTACAAAAACCTCGACCAATACATCGCTGAAAAATCACTATTTATTTTCAATAACACGCGAGTAATTCAAGCACGTCTACATTTTAAAAATTCAACGGGTGCTAGAATTGAGATTTTTTGTTTAGAGCCAAGCGGATCGAATGCTGAACCTTCTTCTGCAATGATTCAAACTGCTTCGGTTGAATGGGAATGTTTGATCGGACGCTATGACAAATGGAAAGAAAAAACACTCAGCATCGAAGTGAATGACATAAAATTGTCAGCTGAAGTGCAAGCACGAAATGGAAATGCGTTTACTGTAAAATTTAGTTGGGAGCCCAGTAATTATTCTTTTGCAGAAGTGTTGGAACAAATCGGACAAATTCCAATTCCACCCTACTTAAAAAGAGCAAGTGAACAAATAGATTCCAGCAGATACCAAACAGTTTATGCCGCACAAAAAGGATCCGTTGCAGCACCAACTGCAGGACTTCATTTCACTCAACAGATTTTCGAGAAACTGCAATCCAAACAAGCACAACTTGATTACGTCACACTTCACGTTGGCGCAGGAACTTTCAAACCAGTGAAAAGTGAAACACTTGAAGGACACGACATGCACTCGGAATGGATCGAAGTGGAGAAAGAATCAATCGAGAAAATCGTAAGTCAACTTTCCAATAATGAAACTGGAAAACAAATAATTGCTGTTGGAACAACTTCCTTGAGAACCATTGAATCGCTGTATTGGATGGGAGTGAAAGCTTCTGAGAACACGATTGCGACAATGAACGAATTAGAAGTGAACCAATGGGACGCGTATGAACTTCAACAAAATCTGAGTGCTGAAGAGTCGTTGAATAGTTTACTCGCTTGGATGGAGAAAAACGCAGTTCAAAAACTTATTTGCAAAACACAAATTCTGATTGTCCCCTCTTATGAACTAAGAATTGCGGATGCACTCGTCACCAATTTTCATCAACCAAGTTCTACGCTTCTTTTACTCGTCGCAGCAGTTGTTGGCGATGATTGGAGAAAGATTTACGACCATGCATTAGCGAATGATTATCGCTTTTTGAGTTATGGTGATGGGAGTATACTTTTTAAGAGAAAATAAATTGATATTAATAGTTACTAAAATTGAGCAAAAATTCCACAATGTTTGGACGCTTGATAAAAATGGAAAAGTAGCAAAATCAAGAAAAGGACTTGCGTTTTACAGTTTATCTAAAATTGACTGAAAAATTTTACATAAATTTGAACATAAGAATCTAATCCGAAAACAATTAAGAAATAGAAACACATATCTTATCGTTTAGTGAATTAGGAAATAACTAACTTCGTACTTTATTAAAATAAATATGACTTCAAGATTTATATTATCATTAGTATTTGTTTGTACTCTAATTAATAATTTTTCATATTCTCAAAGTCAATGGATGTATATTCAAGGTTCAGATGGCGTTGATATTATACATAAAGTTTTAATTGATTCCGAAGATAACGTGTACACGATAGGTGAATTTGAAAACACAATGGATTTCGATCCATCGGTAAATACATTAACCACTAATAATCCTCTTGGATCAAATACAAAATGTGTGTTTATACATAAAACAGACAAAAACAAGAATTTAATCTGGGTAAAATTATTAGGAAATCTAGATATAAAAGGAGCTAAAATTGATAATTCTGATAATATATATTTATTTGGTGGAATTACTGGATATTGTGATATGGATCCAGGACTAGATGAATATTTAATTCAATCTAGCAATAGTAGTGATGGTTTTATTTCAAAATTTGATAAAAATGGTAATTTAAATTGGGCAAAAACTATTACTGGATATGATATTCAATATGTTTCAGATGTTGATATTGATGCTTCAAAAAACGTTTATTTAATTGGAACTTTTAGAGGTAATGTTGATTTAGATCCAGGAACTGGAATTGTAAATTACGTATTTTCTGGTTTTTATAATGGGATGAATACTTTCTATGCAAAATGGAATGAAAATGGCGAATATATTTGGAGTGATGTTTTTCAAAGTGACGATTGTTATGGTCAAAAAATACAAATAGATTTACAAAATAACATCTATTTAATTGGCCAATTTTTTAGTGAAATGACAATTAATACAAATCTTAACCAAGAAACAATACAATCTCAATATTTCAATCAATACATAGTTAAAATAGATTTAAATCGAAATTTGTTATGGTTTAAAAACAGTGTAAATTCCACAGATCCTAGTAACGGAAATTATGGATCTGCTTTTGTTTCAAATTCAACAGCAATTGATAACGCAAATAATTTAATTATATCTGGAGTTTTTAGAGGATCATTTGACCTTGATTACAACTCATCTATTAATTCAATAATTTCTTCTTTAACGACATACACCGATTGTTTTATACAAAAAGTTTCACAAAATGGTGACGCGATTAAATTAAAAACTTTTGGAGGAATATATACAGATGAAATAAATGATTTTGTCATAAATTCTAATAATGAAATCTTTGTCGTAGGTAATTATCAAGATTACATTACCCTACTTATAAATGGAGAATATGAAGGTTTTAATGCAAATACAACAAACTTGTTTTTAATTAAATATGATGAAAATTTTGAAATAACTTATTTTAAAGAATTTCGTGGATATCATAACTGTAGTATAGTTTCTGGTAAAAGTATCGAGCTTGATTCAGATGAAAGTATTTATCTTGGAGGATATACTTTTAATCCTATTCTGTTTGATATTGACAACACTATTTACTCTGTTAACAATGAAGAAGATTGTTTACTAATAAAATTGAATTCGAGTTTAGAATTGAATGAAAAAAATAATAAATTCAGTATTTTCCCTAATCCTTCTTCAGATTTTATTCATATTAATTCAAATTCAGAAATTAATCTAATTGAAATTTTTGATTTAAATGGAAATCTAATTCACAAAACAAATTCATCTAATATTGATATAAGAGAATTCTCTAGTAAATTTTATATTATTAGAATTACTTCAGAAAATGAGACATATCAATACAAATTATGTAAATATTGAGAAGTCAATTTTTGGATGTTTTATGTTTTTCAATCAAAATCAAAATGGAGAAAAACGCCGTTCAATAACTTATCTGTAAGACACAAATTCTGATTGTTCCCTCTTATGAACTAAGAATTGCTGATGCACTCGTAACCAATTTTCATCAACCAAGTTCTACGCTTCTTTTACTCGTCGCAGCAGTTGTTGGTGATGATTGGAAAAAAATCTACGACCATGCATTAGCTAATGACTACCGTTTTTTGAGTTATGGTGACGGAAGTATTTTGTTTAAGAAGAAGGCAAATTAATTTAATCTTTATATGCTTGTCGGGAACTTTACCACAAAAACATTAGAACGTAAATAAATTACGTAGTTCAGGTCGTAAATTCGCCTCAAAATATAGAAAATATGAGGTTGCTAGAGTTTTATAATTCATTTCCAACAGAAGAATCTTGTA
>JBKDZA010000295.1:0-11370 GCA_046308455.1 Fluviicola sp. | reverse complement strand
CCTTTCATTTACTTAATCAAGGCACAAAATTAAAATATTAAAACAAATCGAAACCATCAATTCTAGTTTTTGCGCGTGAAATGAATTGTTGTAAATTTTCAAAATAGGCTTTTCGTTGACGTTGATTCTCAACTGAAACTTTCACACATGATTTTAACATCGTTTGAAAAACAGCATACGATTTATTCACATAGTCCTGATCGATGGTATACAAATAGTTCATCATATTGTGAGTAATGTACAACATGCGATAGGCATTTGTTTCAGAAATAAAGGTATTGTCTTGAATGTAAGTTTGATGAATGTATAAGTGAAAATTGTCTTCGTCAGTGATTACTGGTTGACCAATAATGAATTTTCTTCCTTTTTCAGCTTGTTCTTCAATGTGACTCATTAATTTGGAAACTTCATCAATTAAGAAAAGCGCATCATCCGCAGATTCGAAGTAACCTAATTCATAAAATGAAACAATTTCTCTTACAAGTCCTTTTCCAGCGTCATATCCAATTACTTCTGTAGATTTAGTTCGGATGTAAAACTGCAACATCATATTTAGTTGATCGTCAGGAATTCCACCTTTCCAACCTTTGTGATACTTTTGATTTTCTAATTCAGGCACTTTCAAATAACATTTTGCGAAGTACATTAACTTAAAACGAATCAAACTAGGAGAGTTCAATAATTGGAAAATGATAAGGTCCAAGTTCGACATGAACAATTCTTGTGAACGTTGAGCAGACATTCGTTTAAACGCCTCCATAATTCCAGAAAGGTATTTTTCAAAAGAAAATTCAGATCGTTGAATTGGATTGTATTGAAATGTAACACTTTTACCTTCAATTCCTATTATTTTATCGATTGACAAACCGTATTTCTCACAAAGAATTTTTATTTCTTCTGGTTTCAGAGCAGTTTCACCTCTCAATCTTCGGTATGCAGAATCTCGCGAAAGATCTAGGTCTTCCATCAACATTTTACCTAAAGAAGAATCTGCTGGAACTTTTGTTTTTAATTGTTCTAAAAATCTATTTTGGATATCCATTTTGGAACGGTGGTTATTGTTTTACGAATTTTATACTCAATGAATTTACGCAATGACGTGTATTTTTAGCAGTGAATTGTTCGCCAATAAATACATGACCTAGATGACCATCACAATTCTTACAAACGATTTCAATGCGTTTTCCGTCTTTGTCTAAAACGCGTTTTACATTTTGTTCAAAATCATCATCAAAGGATGGCCACCCACAACCAGAGTCAAATTTATCGCTTGATTTGTAAAGTGGAGCTTCACATCTTCTACACACAAAAACCCCTTCTTCTTTCCATTTGTTGTATTCACCAGTGAAGGGATATTCTGTTCCTTTGTTTACAATAATCCGTGTTTCTTCGTCAGTAAGTTTATTCCAGTTTTCCTGTGTTTTCATAAGTTTTGCTTCTTGATAAGAATTTACGAGCTAATTATACTAAACAATAAATTAAATTGCTTCTTTTCAAAACAATTGTAGCATCTTTGTGTTCAGATCATTAAAAAAGTTAGTACAAGATATGAAACAAATTTTAACTATTGCATTAAGTCTAAGTGGATTTTTTGCATTTGGACAATTAACACCACGTGTTAGTCCTCAATCGAAAGTAGAACAAAAAGTAGGTTTTACGGATATAAGCGTCTCTTATTCAAGACCAAATGTAAACGAACGTGTTATTTTTGGTGACATGCTTCCATATGGTGAAATCTGGAGAACTGGAGCAAATGAAAACACAATTGTTTCTATTTCAGATGTGTTGATTTTTGGGAAAGACACTTTAAATGCTGGAAAATATTCTTTGTATACAAAACCAGAGAAAGATAGCTGGACGATTTATTTTTACAAAACAACTGATAATTGGGGAACTCCTGACACGTGGGAAGAAAGTAATATTGCTTTAAAAGTGGTGGCAAAAGTAGAAACTCAAAAAACGGTTTTGGAAACATTTACAATTGACTTCCAAAACATTGAATCACGAGGTGCAAACTTAGTTTTAGCTTGGGAAAAAGTACGTGTTGAAATTCCATTTACAGTGAATACGGATGCGAAAATCAAAGCGAATATTACAAAAGTAATGGCTGGACCTTCAGCAGCTGATTTGAATAATTCTGCAAAGTATTATTATGATAACAAAATGGATTTGAAAAAAGCTTTGGAATGGTCAACAAAAGCTGTGGAATTACGTCCAGAAGCTTATTGGATGTATTTAACTAAAGCACAAATTCAATTGGAATTAGGTGATAAAACTGCAGCAATTGAAACAGCAAAAAAAGGAAAAGAATTGGCTGAAAAAGAAAAAGACAATGGATTCATTTCTTCATTTGACAAAATTATTGGAAAATAACATTTTGATAAAATCTTATTTTGAAACTGAATGAAGTTATTCCTATTTCTTAGTTTAATCACATTTTCAAATCAACTTTTCGCTCATGATAAATTAACTTTTAGAGAGAAATTTTCGATTCGAAAAGAGTTAAAACAAATGTTAAAGAACGATCAGAAGTATCGCAATGAAATTAATAATGGGAATTTAAGTAAACCAGAAATAGATTCGCTTTGGGTATTACAAAACAGAGAAGATTCACTGAATAGATTCAAGTTTAAGCAAATTGTTGATAAACATGGTTACCCTTCAATTGATCGCGTAGGCACACAAATTTCATATGTTTTGGTTTTACATTTTACAAGACAATCTGATTTTGATTATTTAAAGGAATCGTTTAAACAAGAATTGGATAATAAAACGATGCCTCCAATTGAATATGCAATATGGTATGATCGTAGTCAACTTATTAATGGTAGAGAAATTAAATTCGGTGCCTACGGGAATAAAAAATTCTGCGGAGAAGAACTTGAAAAAGTAAATCAATGTAGACTAGAAATAGGATTAGAAATTCTTCAAAACGAATGTAAATAAAAAAAGTCCGATTCAATTGAGTCGGACTTTTCTGATTTTAAATTAACTATATATGAATTATCGAATAATTAATCGATGATTTTTCCCTTCAATTTGTAAGTTGTAAATTCCAGCTTCAACTTTAGTAAGATCTAATTCGCTTGAACCAGGATTTAAAGTTCCTTTAAAAACAACCGAACCAGTTAATGAAACCAAAGTATAGTCACATACTTTATTCACACCAATTGAAACTTTATCATCCGCTGGATTTGGATAGACTTTAGTTGTTAAAGCTATTTCATCTACAATTCCTAAGTTCAAGTTATTCAATGCGTGAATTCCATCCGTTAATACTTCTAAATCAGCACCTGTAATTTGTTCGTTTCCTGTTACTGGAATTGTATGTTGATCTAATTGTGGAATGTATGGAGCATCAACTAAAACGGTATAAATTCCAGCAGGTAAATTCGAGAAAGAATAAGATCCATCTGTTGCTGTGTATGCAAACGCAATTGTTTCATTAGAGACATTTAATAATTTCACTAAAGCATTTGGAAAAGGTTCTGTAACTGCTTTTGTATAACTTGTATCGATTGTTATAACTCCTGAAATACTTCCATCACCATTTAAAAGTGGAGTAGTAGTTGAATTGATATTTGCAAAGTCTAAGAAACAAGGTAAACCAATTGGACTAGCTGTTGACCAAGTGTCGCCATCAGTAAAATACAAAGGCGCTGCACCTGGATGTGCGATTGGATCTGGAGTAAAACGAATGTGGTAAACTCCTGTTTCTAAACTATCGATGTTGTAGTTTCCAGCTGTAACTGGCGCTGAAATAATTGGCGTTACTAGTAAAGTGTCATCAATTACATTGAAAACATCAATAATTCCTTCTGCAGGATTTCCGTTTACTGTTAAACTTCCACCTACATCGTTGTATGAATCTTGTTCACCAAGAAGTAAAGCACTATCAAAAACACCATCACCTAAGTCACCTAAAACTAATTTGATTGTGTAAGTTACGCCAGCTTGAGCATAAAATTTTGCTTCCAATGGAACAGTATAACCATCAAAAGCGAAGTTTCCAGCAGTTGGAATACCTTGATTTAATACAAAGTATGAACTATTTGTTGTTTGGTTAATTGAGTTTATTTCTACTGCAATTGTATCGCCTGGAACTCGCGCAATATTTACGTAATCGAGTGTGTCGTGTTTTACTAAGAATAAAAAGCGGTCAGTGAATGAGGAGCCAACGTATTCTGGGTATTCTTCAGATGCGAAAACGTAATTGAATCGAATTGTATCTGAAAGTGTAGGGGTGAAGTCGAATTGAACATAAACAGCATCGTAACTTTGAATAAAGAAAGCTTGACCATTATATAATGGATTTTCCAAATCAGCATCGCCTGGAAGACCAATTTGTTCACTTAGAAAGGCGCTTGAAGGCCAATTAGCTCCATAAATCGGTCCTGTTGAAAGCATTAATCCACTATTCAACCCTAAGGTAGAACCATTCTCAAATCGTCCAGCCCAAGGACCGAAAACATTTCCTGTAACATTTGAAACACCATCACATTGTACACCAAAGATGTTTGCAATTGTCATTTCAATATTAGAAGTTGGGGCGAATTGGATTTGTGAATTTCCAATAAATGCAAATAAAATTGCTAGTAGAGTAGTAAATCGTTTCATAGTAAAATGAGTTTACTACTAGACGCCTTGTTAATCAGAAAGTTGCTTTTTGGTTTAAAAAAAACTTTTAGAGTTTGATTTATTCCAGTGAAATCGGGCATTTATAGATTTCCAATTCTTTTTGTTGGATCAGTTCTTCTAATTGCAGATGGGTATAACAAAAAAAGAGGATTCGCTGAATAGATTCAAGTTTAAGCAAATAATTGATAAATATGGATGTCCTTCAATTGATCGGGTAGGCACACAAATTTTTAGATGTTTTGGTTTTGTGTTAATTGGATTAGAAATTCTTCAAAACGAATGTAAATCAAAAAGTCCGATTCATTTGAGTCGGACTTTTTGATTGTTAATCACTCTATTAATTAAGATAATTTAAGAGAGATTAATGTGAAATAATAAATCTACCTACATTAACACCAGTTTTAGTTTGAATTAAATAGATTCCATTTTCAAAAGTTGAACTGGATAATTGAATTTCTTGACTTCCATTAGTTTTTAAAACTTCAATTACTTTCCCTTCTAGAGTAATGATTTGATATTCATTTTCGATTAAGTTATTAATATTGAGTACGTCATTTACCGGGTTCGGATAAATCTCAACATTTAAGGTGTTATTTTCTTCGATTGAATTAAGAGATTGACTAACAAATGAGATATCATCAATTAGTAAGTAAGCCCCTTCTGCAGGAAAAAAATCAGAAGCAACAGGAAGCCCATTAATTGGATCTGGAAAATAAGACGCTTCAATACGGATATTAATCTTATCGGGAATTAAACTTGAGGAATATTCAATTGGTAAACTAAGTCTTGAATAAAAATCATTTACAGTTGTTCCTGCATAATCAATTGTACCAATCGTGTCGTTTTGAGAAGTTGAAGTATTAAATTTAGTTAATATTGCCTTTATTCCAAACGCGTTGTTAGTTGCATTTAGACCAGGAGCAAATTTAAACCAACAAATCAAAGAGTCAGGTCTATTGTTGCAAATTAATGCAGGTTCAATGTCTTCAAATCCAATTATACTTTGATCAAGAAATTTAAACATCTCACCAATTGAAACTTGTCCAATTGAAAATGCATGAATACTAGTGTCTGCCTGAGGGATTAAATTCTGATTTAATTTTAAAGAAAAATTTCCTGTATGTGCATCAGTACTTTTATAAACATTTGTTCCTATTCCGATTGAATTCCCAATATTTGTTGAAGCCCAATTAGTTGGGTCTTCCCACGAATTGATTGTTTCCCAGTTTTCAAATCCTGCATTTGGAATTGTTTGAGCTTTAATAAATGTACTAAAACACACACTTAATAAGATAATTACATTTTTTTTCATTTTCAATTAAATTTTATTTTTCTCTTTATTGAGATTGTTATTTTATTTGGCAAATTTCAGGTTATAAACTGATTTCTGAAATAAGGGGTAACCCTTGATTATTTTGATTTTTAAAATTGATTGAATAAAAGCAATACTTTCGTGAAATTCAGAAAAAATAGATTTATGAAATATTTCAACTACTTGGTATACATTTTAGTGCTCTTTCTAATAATAGGCTGTCGTGAAAATGAAAGAAAATCTGAATTATTTTTTAAATCTAATGTTGAAAGATCACATTTTAGAGATTTGTATTTTGGATCATTGGAACAGTTTTCTTCATCAACTTACCGAATTGAGTTAAGAAATAAAACTCAAAAAGTTGAAACTGATTATAAATTTGAATTAGCATGTAAAGCATTGAGTAGCTCAACAGAACTTCAAATTGAGAATGGTATTTTAGATGATTCTGTTTTTTGTATAGTAAACCAATTTATTAAAGTAAATTCTAATAAATTTCCTCAACATTATTGGATTAAGTTACAACTTTATCGAGGAGTGCATTTTACACAGAAATCAGATGTAAAAAGAGCGATTAAATGTTTAAATAAACTAGTAAAACTTAATCCAGATTCTTATGAATCAGCAGTTTCATTGTCTCAAGTATATCAAATGCTTGCGCGGATTTACTCATTTACAGGAAAACAACAAATAGCAATTTCATATTGTGAAAAAGCAAATTCGTATTTAAATCGAATCAATGCTAGAGAAGAAAGACAGTCTTATTTTTCTACATTATCATACCTATATACAAATGTAGATGATTTTAAAAAAGCAGAGGACGCAATGAATAAATCTATATATTATGCTCGAAAAAATAAAGATACATTTTCACTTTATAAAAGTCTGTTGCAACGAGTTAATATTTATCAACGTGCTAAAAACTTAAATTATTTTAAAGAAATAAAGCGTCTTCATAAGATTATTTCGCGTCGTGAGATTCATTATCCTTTAATTAAAGTTCTAGATGCTCTCAATACTTCACAAGTACTTCTTATTAAGAGACACCCATTTGAAGCAAAAAAAACATTGACTTCAATTTCTTCAATTTTGGACAGATATAATTTTGTTCTCGAAAAAGAGATGTATTCGAATTTATGGTTATACTGTGATATAGAACAAAAAATACCGCTTTCAAACAAAAAGGAGCTAGAAAAAAAACTCCAATTATTGAAAAATAAACACGATTATATTACTAATCGCAATATATATTACATGTTAAAACAAGACGCAATTAATCAAAATAATTTCAAACAAGCCTTATTCTATTCTGAAAAAATGGAAGATAACATGAATTTGTTGGCAACGAGAGAAATGAAAATTAAATTTGCTGAAATTGAAACCAAATACAATATTCATAAAAAAACTCAACAACTTTTAGTACAGAAATTCCAACTTAAAAGAAAAAACAACTTTATATTTATATTAGTATTGTCACTTATGGTTACTTTTTTAGGTGTGATTGGGTATTATCTATATCAAAAACAGAGGAAGTTAAAAAATGAAACCACCCAAAAAGAACTTTTTACAAATTTATTAATTCAACATACAGAAGATGAAAGAAAAAGAATTGCAAATGATTTACACGATGTAATTGGACACGAATTATTGACATTTAAACATATGTTAGGTACAGAATTTAATGCATTAAGTGAAAAGGTTGATTTATTAATTAATGATTTGAGAGGTATTAGTAGAAATTTACATCCCATTATGTTTGAAAAACTAGGATTAAAAGTTGTAGTAGAACAATTAATCGAAAGATTACAACAGCATGAACAGCTTTTATTTATTTGTGATATAAATTATAATGGTTCTTTAGATTCTAAAACGGAACTTCAGTTATATCGAATTATCCAAGAGTCACTTTCCAATTGTATCAAACATTCTCAAACACATGCAGTAAAAATAAGCATTCAAGAAGTTGGTAGTCAGCTAATAATAGAAATAATGGACAGTGGGACGGGGTTCGATGTTCAAGAAAAAATGGCTTCTAATAGTACTTTTGGACTTCTAAGTATTTTGGAACGAAGTCATTCTATAAAAGGAATTCCAAGTATTACTTCATCACAAAAAGGTACTATAATTCGAATAAAATTAAATCTATTATGAAAGTTATAATTGCAGATGATCATCCATTTACATTGCTTGGTACAAAAGCTTTTGTTACTTCTATTGATAGTAGTTTTAGAATTATTGATATGTGTACAAATGGAATAACAGCACTTAATCTTATTCAAACACATCAACCGGATATTGCCATCTTAGATATCAATATGCCGGGTCTAGATGGATTAGATGTTTTGAGAAAAATTCAAGAACAGAATTTAAAAACGAAAGTCATTCTTTTGACAATGCACAAAGAAATATCCATTTTTAATAAAGCGAAAGAATGGGGAGCTACAGGATATTTATTAAAAGAACATGCCCAAAACGAATTAGAAATGTGTCTTCAAGCAATTGTAAAAGGGGAAAAATACTTCTCAGAAAGTGTGAAAGAATTACTAGTTGTTGGAGAAAATAATGATGTTTCACTATTGATCAAGCTTACCCTGACTGAACAAAAAATCGTGAAATTAATTGCTCTGCAAATGAGTTCAAAACAAATTGCTGAATTACTTTTTGTAAGTGAAAAAACAATCGAAGGTCACAGAAGTAGTATAATATCTAAATTAGAATTACCAAAAGAAAAGAACTCGTTACTTAAATGGGCAATAGCTAATAGATTTTAAATTTCTAAAAATTATACTCCTGATCACAATTAGTTGTATTCAAACGAAAAAAATAGTTGAGTTTAATTGTTAAAAACCAGTTTTAAATTGATTAATCAATTTTCGTAGGACATTTGTAAATTACTAATTCTTTTTGATGAATCAATTCTTCCAATTGTAGATGAGCTGCTAAAGTTAACTGGCTATAATTTTGAGAGGAATTTCCAAAACTTGCAGCCTTCGTTTGCCACATTTTTTGAATTAATTCTTCACCGCAATCTACTTCACCGCAAGCATTAACTACTGCTTTAACATTTCCACTTCCAGCGTGATACACATGCATTGTTAACAAACGAAACCAAATTGCTTGTTCGTCTGGTTCCAATCCCGCTGATTTTGCAATAGCTTTTGCTGAAGGAATACACACTTTAGAAATGAGTTGGGATGCTGCATATGCAGAACGTTTGAAATCTTTGCGTTCGTCTAATGATTTTGAAACTTTTAATCCATATGCACGAGCAACTCCGGGCATTAATTGAAAAGGGCCATAAGCACCAACAGAAGATTTTGCTATTTTCCCTGGACTTTCAATTAATAAAATAGATTGTGCGTACCATGGATCAACACCATATTCTTCAAACGTTAAAACACCTTCAGGTAGGCTTGAGAAAACTAAATCAAAGCGATAGAAATCATTTTTCCCAGTAGTTACATTCAATGTTTCTGTTGAATCAATTCCAAAAGCAAAGCGAAGACTATCTTTTACTTTTTTCTTTTGGATCTCACTTTGTGACATCCAGTCTTTGTAGGCATATTTCCCAACAATTGTTCGTGTAGAAGCTGAATTCACTAAAACAGAATCTGGAGAAAGCAACATGATTTCTTGCCAAAAACGCGGTTGTTGTAAGGTGTCCCATTGAGCTTCATGAATTTCGGAAGAACCAATAAAAACATGTTCTTTAGCATCAATTTGAACTGCAATTAATTCATTGAGCCAATGTGATTGTTTGTCCTGAGAGAATGATGTGAAACTCAGAAATAGAGAACTGAATAAAAATAGTTGTTTTAGCATTTTGGGAATAAAGATGTTGCAAATTAAGGAAAAAAAGGGAGTTTGAAAAGCTTTCAAATGTTTTTAACAACTTTTTATGTCTATCGATAAAATACTTAAATTTGTCGAGTTTAAAACAATATTCAGGGATTAAAATGGAAAATACGACAACAACTCCGCTTGTTTCTAAGTTAGCGGAAAACATTATTGGTTCAGAAATTATAAAATTGGCGGGTGAAGTCAATGAGAAAATAAAGAATGGAGAACGTATTTTCAACATGACCATTGGTGATTTTAATCCAAAGGTTTTCCCAATCCCAACAGAATTGAAATCGGCAATTATCCAAGCATACGAAGATGATTACACGAATTATCCTGCAGCAGATGGTATGTTAGAGTTGCGTGAAGCAGTTTCAAAATTATTGAAAGAACGATGTGAATTAGATTTTGCAACAAATGAAATTGTAATTACAGGTGGAGCACGTCCAGCTATTTACACAATTTTCAAAGCTGTTGTTGATGAAGGTGATAAAGTAATTTTCCCAATTCCATCTTGGAATAACAATCATTACACGTATTTGAACAACGCAGTTCCAGTGATGATTGAAACAACACCTGAAAATAAATTCATGCCAACTGCAAAAGAAATAGCTCCATACATTTCTGATGCGAGTTTATTGGCTTTGTGTTCACCTTTGAATCCAACAGGAACAGTTTTTCAAAAGAAAGATTTGGAAGAAATTTGTGAGTTGGTATTAACGGAAAATAAGAGACGTTCTGTTGAAGGAATTAAACCTTTGTATGTAATGTACGACCAGATTTATTGGCCATTAACACATGGAGATACGAAACATTATAATCCAGTAACACTTCATCCTGAGATGAAAGAATTCACCTTGTTTGTTGATGGAATTTCAAAATCCTTAGCAGCAACTGGAGTTCGTGTTGGCTGGACAATGGGGCCTAAATTTTTGATTGATAAAATTAAATCAATTTTGACGCATGTTGGTGCTTGGGCTCCAAAAGCAGAGCAAATGGCTGTAGCTGAATATTTGAATAATTTACCACAATACGATGAGTTTGTTTCTGATATCAATTCAAAGATTGATGCACGACTAACTGGTTTTTACAAAGGTTTCATGGCTTTGAAATCTGAGGGTCATTCTGTAGATGCAATTGCACCTGCTGCGGCGATTTATTTGACGATTCAATTGGGTTTACATGGTAAAACAACTTCTGAAGATAATGTTTTAGAAACGACACAAGATGTTACAAGATACATATTAGATGAAGCAAAATTGGCTGTTGTTCCGTTTTATGCATTTGGTTCTTCACCAAGTTCGAATTGGTATCGCTTGTCCGTTGGAACATGTAAATTAGAAGAAGTCGATGAGGCGATTGAGCAGTTGCGCGTTGCTTTGGAGCGATTGAAATAGTTCATAAGTTTTGATAAAAAAGCTCTGGAGGTATAGTAAAGTCTGGGGTTGTAAGTAATTTTGCTTATTTGCTTATTTGCTTATTTGCTTATTTGCTTATTTGCTTATTTGCTTATTTGCTTATTTGCTTATTTGCTTATTTGCTTATTTGCTTATTTGCTTATTTGCTTATTTGCTTATTTG
>JBKDZA010000294.1:0-19106 GCA_046308455.1 Fluviicola sp. | reverse complement strand
GTGATGGAGTTATTTCAGTTGTTGCAAATGCGTTCCCGAAGCACTTTAGCGATATGGTACACGCCTCATTGAAAGGTGATTTTGTATCAGCGCGTAAATTCCACTACGATTTATTAACTATTACAAAGTTATTTTTTGCCGAAGGAAATCCTGGTGGAGTTAAAATTGCATTGGAAGAGTTGGGATGGATGGCGCCTCACATGCGTTTACCTTTGGTACAAGTCTCTGATTCTTTGAAACAAGCAATCATTGCTGAAACTAAAAAACTGAAATAATAAGTTGACTTATAAAAGAGATAGAAGACTAGATATATAGTCTTCTTTTTTTTTTCACTAAGAAATTAATTTTCTTTAATTTCTAAAAAATACTCATGAGGCCATTCTTGATCTTAATTAAAGATCCAAAGAATCATACAACAAATTCGTGAAATTATATGATACCCTTCACGAGTATAAAAGCAATCTTTGCCTGATAATTAAATAGTTAATCATGGCAAAAGAACATCAAGGCAAAAAGAAATCCGACAAGAGCAATCCTGTTTTCACGGCCAAAGAAAAAAAAGCAAATAAACAAGCGAAAAAGAACGATAAAATGAATGATGGTAAAATCATTCATCCATAATTTCTTTTGTTTGAAAGCTAACTATTACAATTGACTAAGCGCATGATTCAAGTCAGACCAAATGTCTTCAACATGTTCCAATCCAATACTCAACCGAACTAAACCAGGAGTGATTCCCACAGCTAGTCGTTCTTCCTCTGTCAATTTTGAATGAGTTGTTGAAGCTGGATGTGATGAAATACTCCTGGAATCACCCAAATTAGGAGTCAAACTAAACATGTTTAAATTATCTAAGAACTTTCTTCCTCCTTCAATTCCTCCTTTTATTTCAAAAGATACAATTCCTCCTCCTTGTTTCATTTGCTTTTTAGCAATCTCAACATTTGGATGCGAATCTAAAAACGGATATTTTACCCACGTAACAGCAGGATGTTGTTCCAATCTTTTTGCAATTTCAATCGCATTCGAACAATGACGATCCATTCGAACAGCTAGTGTCTCCAATGATTTAGACAAAATCCACGCATTGAACGGACTCATCGCAGGACCTGAATGTCGTGCAAATCCTTGAATCAGATTGATGATTTCTTTTGTAGAAACGATTAATCCACCTAAAACACGACCTTGACCGTCGATATATTTTGTCGCAGAATGAATAGAAATATCAGCGCCAATTTTTAATGGTTGTTGCAAATAAGGTGTTGCAAAACAATTATCAACTACAAAAAGTACATTTTTACGTTTACAAATCTCAGCAACTTTCTCCAAATCAATAATATCCAAACCTGGATTTGAAGGTGTTTCCAAGTAAACAATTTTCGTATTTTCTTGAATCGCATTTTCATATCCTTCGTAATCTAAAGATTCAATATATGTTGTTGTAATTCCCCATTTTGGTAAAATCGATGTAAACAATTGATGTGTAGAACCAAAAACGGAACGGGATGAAACAATGTGATCTCCACTTTTCAACAAAGCTGCAAAAGTTGTAAAAACTGCAGCCATACCAGTTGCTGTAGCCCATGCTGCTTCCCCTTCTTCCAATAAAGCGATTTTCTCTAGCAGTTCATCGACGTTCGGATTAGAATAACGCGAATAGATATTTTGACCATTATCCAAACTAAATGCATCGCTCATTTGCTGTGCATCATCGAAGGTAAAACTACTCGTTAAAAATAAAGGAACACTGTGTTCTCTTTCATCCGTTTGTTGATTTTGTGTACGAATGGCTTGTGTTTCAAAGTTTTTAGAACTCATTTGTGCTTGAAATTTGCTGTGAATGTAATTGTTGGATCAAGAGATAAAGCAACAGAACAATATTTTGTGATACTTAACTCGTATGCTTGTTCAACTTTTGAAAGTACAACTTCAGGGTTTACATAAATTGTAAAAGAAACTTTCTCTAAAGTTGATGGAGTTTGGTCTTTTCTATCCATGTCCACTTCAATTTCAAACAAGTTTACTTCTTGTCGTTGTTTTCTTAAAATCAACAACATATCAATTGACATGCAACCAGCGATTGACGTTCCTAACAATTCAACAGGGCGCATTCCTTTGTTTTGTCCACCAATATTAGGCGAAGCATCTAAAAGAACAGTATTCCCATCTGCATTTTTGCCTTCTAAAACAAAAGGCTCTTCTAGTAAACTTAATGAAATTTTCATAGTGCAAAAATACTTCATTTATTCAAAATAATTTTACAAGAAAATAAGAGAACCCAACAAATTAGTAACTAAAGAATGATTCCTAAGAATTAAAAATTAAAAATTTCATTTTTTTTATTTCACTCTCCGAATTAAATTGATGGATACAAATTCGTAATCGTTGTCCTCCTTCCGGAACAGTTGGTGGTAAAATAGCTTTCACAGCAAAGCCGTTTTCTTGTAGTTTTTGAGCTAAGTCTTTACATTTTTCCACATCCGGGATTTCAATCACTTGAATCGGAGAATTAATTGCACTTTTCAAATAAGGGAATTCTGAACGAAATAAAGCAATGTTTTTTTGTAATTCTAAACGTAAATTGTTGTCTTTTGCAGCTTCAACTTGTGTTTGAATGTGCTGATAAAAAGCTTCAGGAAATGCTGTGGTATAAATAAATGAACGTGCAAAGTTGATTAAAAACCGTTTAATTTCTTCGTTCGATAATATTGCTGCTCCATGTGCGCCAAATCCTTTTCCAAAAGTGAAAAGTCGCGCAAATGGCTCAATTCCAACTTCATGACACAAACCTTTTCCTTCAGATCCAAAGACTCCTCCAGCATGCGCTTCGTCTACAATTAACAATACACCAAATTGCTCACATAAATCGTAAATTTCTTTAAGTGGAGCCAAATCTCCATCCATCGAATAAATGGATTCAATTGCCACGAAAACAGTTCCGTTTGCTTTATCTAATTTCTTTTTTAAATCTTCGAGTGAATTGTGCTGAAACGAAAAAGCATTCGCAAAACTCAAGCGTATACCATCACGTACGGAAGCGTGAATCAATTCATCGTATAAGATTATATCACCTTTTTGTGGAACGGAACTGAAAAACCCGAGATTTGCATCATAACCCGAGTTGAAAATCAATGCAGCTTCCGATTCAAAATGGTTTGCTAAAAAATCTTCAATAGATTCAATAATTCTTGAATTACCAGAAATTAATCGCGATCCACTTCCTGATTTTAAATCAATTCTATTGGATTTTCGCCCCAAGCCCAAGTAATCATTCGACCAAAAGTCAATGAACGATTCATCAAACGACAAAAGGGAGCGTTCACTCCCCTTTTCTATTCGATCTTGTAATAATTTCTGATATTTTCGTTGCACTTAATTTGTAAAAATTATTCTACAACAATTTTTCTAGGTTCAAATGCACCTGCTTCTTTTCTTGCTTCAGCTAATTCTTGTTCACGAGCTGCTTCTTTTGCTTTACGTGCATCAATAATTGGATCTGGCTCAGTTACAGGTTTTTCGCCAGTAGAAAATGCTTCCTTAGAAACCAAACCTAGGATTTCAAACATTTGCTTGTCTTCGTTAAATTCTGGATTTGGTGTTGTCAATAATTTATCTCCTGCAAAAATAGAACCTGCACCTGCCATGAAACACAATGCTTGTCCTTCCATTGACATCTTAGTCCTACCCGCAGAAAGTCGAACGATTGCCTCAGGAAATGCAATACGAGTAGTTGCAACCATGCGAATCATTTCCCATTGTTCAATAGGTTTTTGATCTTCTAAAGGCGTACCGTCAACTGCAACAAGTGCATTAATTGGAATAGATTCGGGCGGAGTTTCGATTTCCATGTAACTCAACAACAAACCAACGCGGTCTTCAATAGCTTCACCCATTCCGATAATTCCACCAGAACAAACTGTTATTCCAGCTTTACGTGCATTTTCAATCGTGTTCAAACGATCTTCGTATTCACGCGTTGAAATAATGTCTTTGTAAAAATCTTTTGAAGAATCTAAATTGTGGTTATAAGCAAACAATCCAGCTTTTTTCAAACGAAGTGCTTGATTTTCGTTCATCATACCAAGTGTACAACACACTTCCATGTCTAAATCATTCACCGCTTGAACCATTTCAACAACAGAGTCAAAATCTTTGTTGTCACGAACTTCACGCCAAGCTGCTCCCATACACAAACGCGAAGATCCGTTTGCTTTCGCATTTTTAGCTTGTTCGATTACTGATTCAACAGACATTAATTTATGTGCTTCAACATCTGTGTTGTAACGTGCAGCTTGTGGACAATATCCACAATCTTCAGAACATCCACCTGTTTTAATACTCAACAAGGAGGACATTTGAACTTCACGTGGATTGTGAAACTGACGATGAATGGTTGCTGCTTCAAAAACCAATTCTAAAAGCGGTTTATTGTATAATTCCAATAAAGCTTCTTTTGTATTATATGCAGGATTTACTTTCATTTTTTTATAATTGTTGCAAAGATACAGAATCTCATCTTAACTAGAATCTTCCATCAAAAAAATTCCATTCGAAAATAACTTATAAAATAAAGAAAACTATAGTTATTCAGAAAAAATCTACTTACTTTTAGTAAAAGAATCTTAGTTCCAAGACAAAATCGAAATAGTAAATCAAAAAAGAAAACAATGAATTCGAAATTAAAAATCAACTCTTTTGAAGAGTACAAAAGCAAATACCAAGAAAGTATTGAAAATCCTGAAAAATTTTGGGGAGAAATTGCAGATACTTTTACTTGGTCAAAAAAATGGCATTCTGAATTGAAATGGAACTTCCAAGAACCAAAAGTTGAATGGTTTATAGGTGGGAAATTGAATATCACAGAGAATATGCTCGATCGACATTTAGATACTCGAAGAGATAAAACGGCATTAATCTGGGAACCAAACGATCCTAGAGAACCTGTAGTTCGATATACTTACCATCAACTCTTCCAAAAAGTTTGTCAATTTGCGAATGCATTAAAAGCGAATGGTGTTGAAAAAGGAGACCGTGTATGTATTTACATGCCTATGATTCCTGAATTAACTATTGCGGTGATTGCTTGTGCACGAATTGGTGCAATTCATTCCGTGATTTTTGCAGGTTTTTCAGCAAATGCTATTTACGACAGATTAGAGGACGCGCAACCAAAAATAATTATAACTGCAGATGGTTTAAAAAGAGGTTCGAAGCAAATTCCATTAAAAAGAGTTGTTGATGAAGCACTTGAGCATGAAAATTCAGTTGAAAAAGTGATTGTTTTCGATTGTCTGGGTTGGATGCCACATATGAAAGAAGGTCGTGATATTTGGTGGAATGACGCTATAAAAAACGAAGATATTGAATGCGAAGCAACAATTATGGATGCTGAAGATCCGTTGTTTATTCTTTATACATCAGGTTCAACAGGAAAACCGAAAGGTGTTGTTCATACCTGTGCGGGTTACATGGTTTATACTTCGTATACTTTCCAAAATGTGTATCAATACGAAGAGAATGATGTGTTTTGGTGTACAGCTGATATTGGTTGGATAACAGGACATTCTTACATCGTTTACGGACCATTATTGAGTGGAGCTACAACTGTTATGTTTGAAGGAATTCCAACCTATCCAGATGCGGGACGTTTTTGGCAAGTAATCGATAAGCATTCTGTGAATCAATTTTTAACTGCTCCAACTGCAATTCGTTCATTAATGGCATGTGGTGACGACCATGTTTTATCTTATTCACTAGATTCTTTAAAAGTTTTAGGAACTGTTGGTGAACCAATTAATGAAGAAGCTTGGAAATGGTATTATTTACATGTTGGAAAAGAAAAATGTCCAATCGTTGACAATTGGTGGCAAACGGAAACTGGAGGAATTATGATTTCTGGAATTGGAAATCTTTCGCCATTAAAACCAACTTATGCTGGTTATCCATTACCTGGAATTCAACCAGTTTTACTCAATCAAGAAGGAAAAGAAATTGAAGAAGCCAATCAAGAAGGATATTTATGTGTAAAATTCCCTTGGCCTTCGATGTTACGAACAACTTGGGGAGATCATGAACGCTGTAGGGTGAATTATTTTTCGCATTACGACGGTTATTATTTCACGGGTGATGGAGCGAAAAGAGACGAAGATGGAATGTATCGAATTATTGGAAGAATTGACGATGTAATCAATGTTTCTGGACACCGATTTGGAACTGCTGAAATTGAAAACGCAATCAATACCAATAAATTAGTTATTGAATCGGCTGTAGTTGGTTATCCACATCCAGTGAAAGGACAATCAATTTATGCATTTGTAGTTTGTGAAAAGGAAATTGCTGCTGAAGATATTGACTTTGCAAAAGGTGAAATTATTGAGACAGTAGTTGCTGAAATTGGTAAAATTGCACTCCCTGAAAAAATTCAATTTGTTAGTGGTTTACCAAAAACGCGATCAGGAAAAATTATGAGACGAATTCTTAGAAAAGTTGCTGAAGGCGACACAACAAACTTGGGAGATACATCAACTTTGTTAGACCCACTAGTTGTTGATGAAATCGTTGCAAACGCACTATAAATAATTTATAGAGGGCTGTCTCAAAAGCATCAACTCGTCGTTATTCTCATCAAAAAAAGGTTCATTTACAATAGTAAACTCACCATTTTTTACTTTCGAATGCCTAGATTTGAAACTTTTGAACTCACCCCCCTAACAATTATGGAGGATTTAATACTTTTAAGACAGCCTCTTTTTTACATCCTTTAGTTGAGTTTATAAATGAAATTCAAGATCTTATAAAAGAATCTTTAGGAATTTACATAATTAAATGACTAAAGTTGAATCTCGAAAATAACGTAGCAGAAAATCAATTGTTTAATATGACTCAGAAAATACTACCTATTTACTTTATGCTGGAAATTTAAAAAATGAAATTATGCTAGGCGTTAAGAATGAAGCTTTAGGAGTTTACATGAGTAAATGACTAAAGTTGAATTTCGAAAACAACGAAGCAGAATTTTATTTTTTTATTTCCTTGTTTTTTTAAGATTTATTGAGCAAACAAACCGCATAGGCCTTTACAGCTTCTCCAGCTCCAAATGAATCCACTTTTTCGTGAGTAGTCGCTTTAATTGAAAGACAATCATCCTCCAATTCTAAAATCGGACTTAAAACAGCAATCATTTCAGGAATATGTGGATTCACTTTTGGTTTTTCAAGAATTACAGTCGCATCAATATTTACAATTGAATAACCTTTTCCTTTGATCAACTCCATGACATTTTTCAACAAAATAGTTGAATCAATTCCTTTGTACTTTGGATCAGTATCTGAGAAATGAAAACCTATATCTCTCAAGTTTAAAGCTCCTAAAAGTGCATCACAAATTGCATGAATCAAAACATCTGCATCAGAATGTCCAACTGCACCAAATGAAGAAGGGAGCTCAACGCCCCCAAGTATAAATTTTCTTCCTTCTTCTAAACGATGTACATCAACACCAAAACCAATTCGAATATTCATCTTACTTATTCAGGTTTTGCGTCACCACCTGTTACTTTTTGTCCAATTTTGAAACGTAAAGTGAATCGTAGTGTATTTGCTAATGGATTGTTTCTTTTAACAGCAGCTAAGTAAGAAATGTCAATTCCAAAAATGTTGTATTGAAAACTTGCTCCTAAGTTAAAGAATTGACGTGCTCCTTTGTTTGGACTTTCGTAGAAGAATCCACCTCTAAATGCAAGAATATTGTTATACGAATATTCAGCACCAAGAGCTAAGTTAAATTCAGATAATTCTTCTTTAAATTTTGAACCTTTTACAACTTGATAAGTTCCATCTGCATTTTGAACATAATCTCCATTCACATCTTCAACTAATCTTCCTGGAGCATCAAAAAACGATTGCGTTAATCCTGAAATAATACCTACGTTGTTATCTTTTCCTGCGATAATTTCTCCATCGACATCTCTTGTTGGAGGCGTAGGGACTAATAAACGCTGAATATCTAATGAAACTGTGATTTTATTGTACTCATCAAATTTTGCAGTGTATGCATTACCAATTTTTAAGTTCATTGGTAAGAAATCACGTTTTTGTAAAGCAGAATATGCTACTTTATTTCCGATATTATTGATTGTTACACCAACATTATATTCTCCTTTTTTATTGAACCATCTGATATCATCGTGATGAAATGCGTAAGAAATATCAGCGATACCAGCACGAGCAGCATTTGTTTCAGTACCAGCCACGATTAATCCACCAGTTAAATTTGAATTTGCAAATTTTCCATTTACACCAATACTATGTCTTTCATTTAAAAGGAACGAATAACCCAAAGCGATTTCAAATTCACTTGGTTTATTTTCACGGATAAATTTATTGCTTTCATCTGTGAAGGTAATTTCACCTAAACTAAAGTAACGTAAAGCTCCTGAAAAAGCCATTCGTTTATTGATTCGTTTGTATCCAGCCAAATAAGACAAATGAATGTCATTCGTTAACGCTCTCAACCATGGAGTATATGAAACACTAATTTCCGCATCATCTTCTGAGAAGTTCAACATGGCAGTATTCCAGTAAATCGAATTTGAATTTGGACTTAATGCAGTTCCAGCATCACCCATTCCACCAGCACGAGAATCAGGAGTAATTCCTAAAAAAGGTAAAGCTGTTGTTATCGTGTTCAATTGTAATTGGTCGTCTTCAACTCCAGAGCCTCCATTCGCTTGAGAGAAAGCAAGAGTAGTTGAAAACATTGATGTTACTATAATAATTTGACGAATCATCTGATAAAATCTATATACTAGTTTGAGACAAAAATACGTTTATTTTTAACTTTTATTGTTTAAGCTACCTTAAAAGTACTAATTTTTCTGTTTTTTCTGCTTTTGTTCCATCTGGCAAATTAACAGAAAGTTTATAAATATAAACACCTTTTGCTAATTGATCACCAAAATCATCTTTTCCATCCCAAACAATTCCTTCTGTTTGAAAACCTTTTGTAGCGACAGTTTCATTTATTGTTTTCACAACTTTTCCTGATACAGAATAAATTTGAACTTGAGCTTCTAAACTACTACAAGACTGATTGTGCTCAAACATGAACTCTGTACGTGTCGTAAATGGATTTGGATAATTTAAAACATGTTGGATCACAACAGAAGAATCCTCAGTTACTTCAAAATTCATTTTATAAGTACTTGAATTGTTATTGATATCCCAAACTTTAATATCAAGAACATGTTTTCCAACTGACAATGGAGAAAAATTATATTCTATTCTTCCAGAAGAATAATCATCCAAAGCACCAACATAAAATTCATTTAAAACAATTGGGCTGGCTGTTTCTCCATCTAAAACTGCCGTAATATCATGTCCAATTCCATTTCCAACAGTGTTGATTCCAAAGTCATCTTTCATTTCAACTATTAATAGTGGTGTTTTTCCTGTTATTCCTCCATCTACAAAGCGCGTATCGTTTAAATACGCTGTAATTTCTGGACCAACAGCATCATTCAAACCACTTGAATTAATACCACCAACAACAATATTAGTATCAAATCCGTATGCATCAGTGTTTGTTGTATTTCCATAATATGAAATCTTAACTTTACCGTAGGAATAATTAATGTCTTTTGGTACGTAAAATTCAAATGAGAAATATCCATTTATAACTGAAGCAGTTCCTTTGTACAAAGCATTTTTCTGAAGTGCATATGGAATAACAGGTGAACCTGCATCATTTCCTAAAGTTAAAAAAGTCTTTTCTTTATCAAAAATCGTTGGATTTAAAATCCCATTTAAAGAAGTTTGTATATTCCCAAGATTATCCTCAAAGTGACCAGAAATACGAACTTTTGAAAGTGCACTTGCTGTATCAATATCGATTGTAGGAATTTTGCCATTAATTGAATCCGTAACAATTTTCAATTTTGGCAATGCAATTTTTAAGGCTGGATCGCCAATTAAATTAAAACTTCTTCTATTATCACTTGTTCCTGATAAGTTTTTTGTGCGTCGCATAATTTCACCAAAAGTTAGTGCATCAAAATTAGCATCTCGGTCAAACACATGTCTATAGAACTGATTTACTGTTCCAGTGTTCACTCCGAAAAATACTGATCGTGAAGTTGTCATTAAAGCAATTGCACCTCCAATTTCAGACAACGCCATTAACTCACCAATTGATTCTCTCTCTGGATCATCAAATTTCGCAAACTCACATGTCGCACTTACAAATAACATTAATCGATTGATATTTGACCATTCTTGCATTTGTTCTAATGTAATGATTCGCTCTTCTGCAGCACCAACTTCACCACCATGACCAATGTAATTCATTATCAAAGTTCCTCTTTCCACTTTACTAGTTATCGCATTAAATGCTTCTGGATATCTTTCTCCACCAGCTTGAGAAACTTGTTGAAATGCATCTGAATAAATTTTGTCATAGTTCATATAAGGCGCTTCACTTTGAGCCACTGCGATTGCAGGTTCTGCATCAATACTTATGAAATATCCACCTTCTTCATCATCAGTAACAATTGTGTATTGCATTCTCCAATCACCAAAACTAGAAGCAGCATTTGTAGAACAACAACTATTTGCCCCTGAAATTGCTGAAACCGCTTGGTTTTTCATATAACGTTCTATTTTGTCAACTGAGACATTCGCATGTTGAGCATTAGTTGCAAGTATACGTCCAACACCAATGTCCATCATATCTGCACCAGAAAAGGATTCATTATTATCTAAAAACCCGAAATAATCATCTGTAACTAAAGCAGCAATGTGACTTTCAGAATTTGGAAATTCAAAGGTAGGAACCATATAGTTGTTATTCTCTACCCTTCCTTTTGGATCAAAAGTTGCATCTCCAAACAAACATAAATACTTTGGAAATAATGTTGAATCTCCATTTGCTCTATCGTAAAACATTTTCATAAAACGTCTTATGGCAGTAGCATCTTGATTTCCAGAAGAAAACTCATTATAAATTAAAGGTGTTGGAATTACATGTACTTTCAAACCATTTGCGCGATGTAAATCTGCTAAACGATTTGATTGTGATACAAAATCAGGATGAGTAACAATTATATAATCTGCTTGTGCTAAACCATGTAAGTTTTGATTTGAAATCTGTCCAACAGCTGTAGGAGTTAATGCAGCGCTTGGATAAAATGCAACATATTCTTTTAAAGAATCTGAAGGTCGAATAAAACTAATGGTAGAACCAGCTAGATTCCCGTTAATATTGAAAGGTTTATTTGGGTTCGTTACATCCCAAATCAATATTTCCGAATTAATATTTGCCAATTGAAACAATGCTGAATTTCCAGAAGCAATCGAATTTAAATCTCTGAAATCTAAATAAGAACTTGACATTGTTAGATTTCTTCTACATTCTAATTCAATATAATCCAAATACAACTGAAAAGAAGGATTTGCTCTTGAAAATGCTGAAGATAAATCGATTGTTGATCCAGTTGCTGTAAAAGTAAAGTTTTGTGAACTTCTTACCCAATCTTCACCAGTTGTAGGTAAATTGGCTGTATGAATATTTCCGCCATTGTAATTCAATGAAAAGGTATTTGAACCATTTGCACAATTATTCGCTACCGCATAATCAATTCTTACAGGAGTTGAAAGATCAATATTTGGAACGGAAAATAAATGAGAATAATTTAAAGTCACATCATATTCTTCACCATAAAATCGTTGTCCACCTTTAACCAAGTTTACTAATTCTTTTTCTTGGATTGCGTGATAATTAAATGTATTAACAGTAACATTTGAAGTAGGGTCTGAATTTACTGATTGAATTCGACTTGGTGCGTCGCTTGCATCAATGTGAATAAAATAATGTTGAACAGTTGAATAAATGTGTTGATTTCTTACAAAACCATTCGAAGAAGAATAATCCCATCTATTTGGACCATAAGCGTGAAAAACAAAGTAATCATTATCATTAAAAACATTATCTGCTAAACCTATGCCTAAAATTGGATTTTTCTCTAAATCGTCATAATAAACTCCATTGTTTTGTTCTCTTAATCGTCCGTCACCATTTCCATAAACATTTAAATGATTTGGATTAAGGTTGGCTACATCAATTCCTAATGATGCTAAAAAAGTTCTATCTAATTTATAAACTCCATTCGAAGGTACAGATATTTTATACCAAGTTCCAGAATTTAAAGCTGAAACTGTTTTGTATGATTTTGTTGTTGTTTGAATTTCTGTTCCAACTAATCGATTAATTCCATTAATGTGTGTTACTTTTTTGAAAACGCCATTATCATTGATATAAGGAACTCCATGTAAAACTATTTTATTTACTCCTCTTTCTTTTTTATTTTCTGAAATAATTGAAAAAGTAGTTGGAATTTCTAAATCGAATAAATTGATATAAGTTAATTCCTCAGATGAACAAACTTGTGTTTCATAATTAACAATTTCCGTTTCCCATTTACCATTCTTTGTTGAAAATATTTTATAAAACTCAGGCAACCTTCCTGTGTAACTTCCGTTATCTAAAATTGGTCTTTTATAAACTTTCCCATTTTCATTGATGTTTTCTGACATTTTCCAACTCAAATCAATAGAAAACGCTTGACCAAAAGCACCTGTAAAACACAATGAAAACAGTGAAAAAACAAGGAAATGTAAGTTTTTGAATAACGAAATCATAAATACAATTTTATTTTAAACGCAAAAATCATCAAAAGTGATGAAATATTCACTCAAACGTGGGATTTCTTTTTTTATTTTTAAAAATTATAAATAAACACGTAACAAATGATATTTTTTTTCGTAACATTGTCAAACGATTTGCACTATGCATTCATATACGCAAAACTAATGAACAGAATAAAATTACTATTTTTCGTGTTAATTTGCCTGACTTCCAGCGGATTAAAGGCACAAGACCCTACATTTACACAGTTTTATGCAAACCCATTGTATTTGAATCCAGCTTTTGCAGGTTCACATGGATGTGCGCGTTTCGCAATGAACTATCGTAATGAGTGGCCAAGTTTATCAGCAAATTACGTTACTTACAGTGCGTCTTATGACCAATATTTCAAGAATATCTCTGGAGGATTTGGTATTTTAGCTACACATGACCAACAAGGAAAAGGAACAATTAACACATCTATGTTAGGACTGTGTTATTCTTACCATTTAAAAGTGAATAGAAAGTTCGCTATGTTATTTGGAGCAAGAGCATCTTGGTATCAAAAATTCTTAGATTGGGATAAATTGACATTCGGAGATATGATTGATCCACGTCGTGGTTTCATTTTCGCTACTGGTGATGTTCCAAGAGGTGGACAAAGAGGTTTCTTTGATGCTTCAGCAGGTTTAGTTGGTTATTCAAAACACTTCTTTTTTGGTTTTGCAGCACATCATTTAAATAGACCTAACGAATCTGTTATTATTGGAAATTCTCCAATGCCAATTAGATATACTGCGCACATGGGTGCTGAAATTCCTTTAGGAGGCAAATCTAAATACACAAATACAACATCTATTTTACCAAATATTATTTATCAAAACCAACAGGGTTTCCAAGAGATTAGTATTGGTACTTACATTAAATATGGAGCATTCCAAGCTGGTGCATGGTTTAGAAATAGAGATGCATTCATCTTAACAATGGGGGTGAATACTGGTACATTTAAAATTGGATATTCGTATGACGTAACAGTTTCACGTTTAAACAATGGAGTATCAGGCGGTTCACATGAGGTTTCATTAGGTATTAATACAAAATGTAAGCCTGCTCAGAAAGTGTTTAGAACAATTTCTTGTCCATCTTTTTAAAAAAAGTTTTATTTTTTTTGTAACCTGTTAGTGATTGTCCGTTTATTAAATTAACTTTGGTGTCCGAAAAAAAATGAAAAAACAAACCAATCATATGAAAATGTGGCGTTTAATGATAGCGATTGTTGCTGGTGTAGCAATTAGCTCATGTAGTAGAGATTATTCTTCTACAACTGGTTGGGATTATAACAATCCGAAACAGGGAGGTTTTCAAAAGGTTCCTTTTGTTGATCAAGAGACTGGTCCAGGTCTACTTTTAGTAGAAGGTGGAACATTCACTATGGGAATGGTAGAACAAGATGTGATGTTCGATTACAACAATCGTCCAGCACGTGTAACTGTTTCTTCATTCTATATGGATCAAACAGAAGTTACAAACTTCCAATGGTTAGAGTATTTGTATTGGATTTCTCGTGCATACGAACAGTATCCAATGGTTTACAGAAATGCTTTACCTGATACTTTGTGTTGGAGATCACCATTAGCAATGATGGAGAAGTACGTAGAGTACTACTTACGTCATCCGGCTTACCGTGATTATCCAGTTGTTGGTGTATCTTGGTTACAAGCTTCAGATTTCTGTAAATGGAGAACTGACCGTGTTAATGAGTATATCTTAGTTCGTGAAGGTGTTTTAGGATGGGATGTAAATGCAGCAGATGCTGAAACATTTAATACTGATTCATATTTAGTTGGTCAATTTGAACAAAGCCCTGAACTAGGTGGTAGAAAATTAACTGATTTAGATCCTTCAAATGTTAATGGTAAAAAATTAGGTGAACGTATTGTTCGTATGGAAGATGGAATTTTACTTCCAAAATACCGTCTACCAACTGAAGCTGAGTGGGAATTTGCTGCTCAAGGTTTAATTGGTAACTTGACTGAAGGAACAGAAGTAATTACTGACCGTCGTCAATATCCTTGGGATGGACACTTTGTTCGTCAAGATAACGAAGAATTTCAAGGAGCTATCCGTGCAAACTTTGTAAGAGGACGTGGAGATTACATGGGAGTTGCAGGTGCATTAAATGATGGTGCAGATGTTACAGCTCCAGTAGAATCTTATTGGCCAAACGACTATGGTTTATACCACATGGCAGGTAACGTTTCAGAATGGGTAATGGATGTTTATCGTCCTTTGACATCTGAAGATTACGATGAGTTCCGTCCGTTTAGAGGTAATGTATACCAAACTAAATTATTGAACAACGAAGGTGCTGTTGAACAAAAAAACCAACAAGTACAATACGACGTTCACGGAATGAAAGAATATTTGAATGAGTTTGAGCGTATTCGTTACCAACGTATTTCTGCTGATAAACACGATCCAAATGACACTGTAATTCCTGCTGGTTTAGCTGCTAATGTTGCTTCTAGAAATAGAACTCAACGTGGAGTTGCTCCAGATGCAATTTATGTTTCTCATGGTAAGAAAAAAGATACAATTGAGATTGCTTTGATTCATAAAATTGGTGAAATCTTAGATGCATCAATCATTGATAAAAACAATAAATACGATATCGAGGCAAATGCACGTATTCAGGATGAAATTTATGAAGGTATTTTCGCTGATGCATTACGTCAAGGTAGAGACGAAGAGTATTCTTACGAAGTAATTACTATGATTCGCGATGGATTTGCTCAATTTATTACAAATACTCCAGGTAAATTAAAATACCGTAATGTAACTGAAGAGGAAAACATTGGACGTAGAAATTACCGTAAAGATGATTACATTGATTATTTAGATGGTGATATTGAATCTTCAATACACTATGATAATGATGATTACAAAAACGGAATTAATCAAGCACAACGTGATCCAAGTTTAATTATGTACCAATCTGAGTTTGAAACATACAACTTAGAAGGAACACAAATTAAACCTGAGGATATCACATCTTGGCCAACTACATTGATTTCTGATAAATCACGTGTATACAAAGGTGGTTCTTGGAGAGATCGTGCTTATTGGTTGAACGCAGGTTCTAGACGATTCTTAGATGAAGATAAATCTTCTGCTATGATTGGTTTCAGATGTGCAATGGATAGAATCGGAAGTCCAGTAGGACAGAATTATTCTGACAAGAAGAAAAAGAAAAAATAAAAAATTATAATTAATTTTAAAACCCATTTACTTTTGTAAGTGGGTTTTTTTATGCTTTAAAAACAATGGAACAATTATACAGCCTCTTCAAAAAATCTTCTGGTGTATCGACTGACACCCGTAAAATTGAAAACAACTTATTGTTTTTTTGTTTGAAAGGTGCAAATTTCAATGGTAATGAATTTGCAAAAGAAGCACTAGAAAAAGGAGCTTTAGCTGTAATTATTGATGAAAAAGAATACTTTATTGATGAACGTACAATCCTTGTTGAAGATGTATTAAAAGCTCTACAAAATTTAGCCACTTTTCACAGAAAACAGTTTTCGATTCCAGTTATTGGTATTACTGGAAGTAATGGAAAAACTACTTCAAAAGAATTAATTGCAGCAGTTTTGTCTACACAATTGAATGTACATTTCACATCTGGAAATTTAAATAACCATATAGGAGTACCATTAACACTATTGCAATTAAATGAAACTCATGAAATTGCTGTTATTGAAATGGGAGCAAATAAACCAGGTGATATTCAAGAATTGGTTGAAATTGCAGAGCCAACTCATGGAATTATTACAAATATAGGTCGTGCACATTTAGAAGGATTTGGATCACTTGAAGGAGTTGTCAATACAAAGACTGAAATGTATCGATTTGTTGATTCAACGAAAGGTGAATTGTTTGTTAATAGTTCTGATGAAATATTAATGAACAAAATTCCAAAAGACATACACATTCATACTTACGGAAATAATGGGGAAATCTCTGGAAATCTAATCCGTCTCTCCCCTTTTGTTGAAATGACTTGGTCTGAAAAAAAGTACACAAGTGAAATAATCAAAACCAATTTAATTGGAGAATACAATTTTATCAATTTCTTGGCTGCAATTTCAATAGGTCGAAATTTTGGGATTACTCCTGAAAATTGTTCAAAAGCGATTAAAGAATATATACCAACAAATAATCGTTCTCAAGTTACGAAAACAGAGAAAAATACGTTGATTGTTGATTGTTACAATGCCAACCCTTCAAGTATGCAGTCGGCTTTAAAAAGTTTTGCAGCTATTGATTTTCACCCAAAGGTTTTCGTTTTAGGCGACATGCTTGAAATGGGACAAGATGCTGAGATGGTTCATAAAGAAATTGTTGACTTGACAATTGAACTCAGATTAAGTGGTTTTTTCATTGGTGAAGAATTTTTAAAATTAAAAGGAACACATCCACAAGCGATATTTTTAAAATCTACAGATCCTTTGATTGAACATTTCAATCAAAGTAAACCTGATGGATTGATGATTTTATTAAAAGGATCAAGAGGAATAGCTTTGGAGAAAGTAATTCCATTTTTATAATTCTTTTTAAAAAAACATTTTGAACACATTGATTTTGCTTGGGAATTTATGTATTAATTGATACATTGATACATTGATACATTGATACATTGATATATTGATATATTCATTCATTCATTCATTCATTGATATATTCATTCATTGATATATTCATTCATTGATATTTTCATCGCATGAAAGAAAAATAATTTATACTCAAAAAACCTTCATATCTAAAAATAAAACTCAATTTAACACACTAAAACCCGCGGCACCGCTGTGTAGGGCTTGGTTCAGAAACGCAGTTGTCTGAACGGAGCGAACAGCGACCCCGAAACATAGGGCAAGCCGCCCTAAAATATTTCAAAAAAGATTCAACGAGACAAAGAAAAGCGTAAATTTGGGAACGAAAAAACAAGAAGATGTCAAAAGAAGTTTATATTATCTCTGCTGCCAGAACACCAATGGGTGCTTTTATGGGGGCTTTTGCTTCAATTCCAGCTACACAATTAGGTGCAACTGCAATTAAAGGAGCGTTAGAAAAAGGAAATGTTGATGCGAAAATTATCGATGAAGTTTTCATGGGTAACGTATTACAAGCGGGTGTTGGACAAGCTCCAGCACGTCAAGCTGCTCTTGGTGCAGGTTTGGGACAAAATGTTCCTTGTACAACTGTTAATAAAGTGTGTGCTTCAGGTATGAAGGCAATTATGTTTGGTGCTCAATCTATCATTGCTGGTGATAACAATGTAGTTGTTGTTGGTGGAATGGAAAACATGAGTATGGTACCACATTACTTGGACGGAAGAAATGGAGTAAAATTCGGAAACATCGCAATGCTTGATGGAATCACTAAAGATGGCCTATTGGATGTTTACAACAAAGTTCCAATGGGAAATTGTGCTGAATTATGTGCGAAAGAACACAATATTTCTCGAGAAGATCAAGATAATTTTGCGATTACTTCATACCAACGTGCTGCAGCTGCATGGCAAAACGGAAAATTCAACGACGAAATCGTTGGAGTTTCTGTACCACAACGCAAAGGTGATCCAATTATGGTAACTGAAGATGAAGAATACAAAAATGTATTTTTAGATAAAATCCCTTCATTACGTCCTGCATTTGACAAAGATGGAACAATTACAGCAGCAAATGCATCTACTTTGAATGATGGAGCTTCTGCATTGATTCTAGCATCAAAAGAAGCCGTTGAAAAATACGGATTGAAACCAATTGCTAAAATTGTTTCATATGCTGATGCAGCTCAAGCACCTGAATGGTTTACAACTGCACCTTCATTGGCTATTCCAAAAGCATTAGAAAAAGTTGGAATGACTAAAGATCAAGTTGATTTCTGGGAATTAAACCAAGCGTTCTCTGTTGTTGGTATTGCTAACACAAAGATTTTAGGATTAAACCCTGAGAAAGTGGATGTGAACGGTGGAGCTGTTGCTTTAGGTCACCCACTTGGAAACTCTGGTTCACGTGTAATCGTAACATTAATTAACGTTTTAAAACAAAACGGAGGTAAAATTGGTGGAGCTGGAATTTGTAATGGTGGCGGAGGAGCTTCTGCAATGATCATCGAAAACATTTAATTCAGAGATTGTAATTATTTTAAATTACTTCAACTAAAATAAAATCATAAAAAAAGTCAGTTTTAGGACTGACTTTTTTCTTTTCCAATAAATTAAATATTTAATCTTCTAAATCTTTCGGAGTATCTAAATCCTCTAAAGAACCTGGTTTCTTATTATAAATACTGTAAACAATAGAACTAGCTAAACAAAATACAATTACCAACAAAGAAATCCAAGATGGAATATGAAATTTAGTGTC
>JBKDZA010000293.1:0-4823 GCA_046308455.1 Fluviicola sp. | reverse complement strand
TATGCAAAACTATTTAAGTGAGTATTGTTTTAAATACAACAGGAGAAGTTTCGGAGTAAATGTTTTCAATAGACTTGTTCTAGCTTCAGCATTATACCAATGGAATTAAAAAACTTGTGGCAAAGTTCCCGACAAGCATTATTTATTATTTCTTCTAAAACATATTTTATTGATGGTTCTTCAGTAAAGATGTGTAACATAATTATAAATTTGCTCCTTTAATATAGTGATTTCTCCACAACCAACCCAGCTGATTTTCTTTTGACAATTCTTTTAAAGAACTATCGTCTTTAGCTGATTTAATAGTTGAGAATCCATTTTCTTTGACAATATAAAACAACTCATCAATGTTCAAACCATTTACAAAATCTGGAGAGTGACTAGAAACAAAAACTTGTCCTCCTTTTTCAGAGTATTCTCTAATTTCTTCACATAATTGTAGAAGTAAATCAGGATGTAAAAAATTTTCTGGTTCTTCAATACAAAGTAAAGGATGTGGCTCAGGATCATGAAGTAAAATCATATAAGCAAACATTTTGATTGTACCATCTGACACATATCTAGCAACAAAAGGGTCTCTGAAATTTTGATCTTGAAATTTTAAAACTATTCTACCATCTTCAGTTTCTTTTGCTTCTACTTGATTTATACCTGGAATTCTACTTGGTAATTTTTTTAAGACTGATTCAAATAATTCACGATGATAATCATACATATATTTTGTTACTTGAGCCAAATTATCTCCGTTTACAGAAAGATGGTTGGAAATACCAGTATCTGAAATATTTCTACCATATTCAATCTTAAAATTTGAAACATACCATTTTTCCAATAATCCACGAAATGTACTTAAAGCTTTAAATTGTTCAAATTGCCCTAAACCTTTGATTGCTAATATATCAGGGCTTGTAACTTTTTGTTCAACTCTATTTTCTGACACATCTGATTTTCCATATTCAGACTCATTTGTAATTGCATACCCAGACCCATCACTAAAATCTAAAAAATGCCAAGGTTTACCAGTGTTTTGTCCTCTTCTATATTTTAAAATTTCACGTTTTACAATTGCTTTTCCATCTTTTTGTCCAATTTCAAGCGAATAAGTTACCACTGGTGAATGTTCACCTCCTATGAGTTCATTTCTAAATTTGATCTCAAATTTTATTAAATCGTTATTTATATTACATCCTCTAGATATAACCTCTTGAAAACCTCCTCTTTTGTTTAGTGCGATTGTTACATTATTTTGAAGAGAATCACTTAAAAAACCAATAACATCAAAAAATGTTGATTTTCCAGAACCATTGGTACCCAAAAGAACTACCATTTTAGATAGATTTTTTATTGTTGTTTTTTTGAAAACTTTAAAATTTTCAATATGAATACTTTCTATTTTCATTGCCATTTTTTGTGAAGATAATTAATATACTTTACTTAAAGCCAATTGCGCATCACCTTCTTCCACTAAATCAATCGCAATTGCTGAAGCATCAGTTCCAAAAGAGATTGCAGTTGCTAATACTTCGTTGCACACATATTCTTGGTTGTTCAAAATCGCAGCTTTTAACTCTTCCGAACAAGCAATTGTCAAAGAGATTTTATCTGTTACTTCTAAACCAGAATCTTTACGTAAGTTTTGAACTCTGTTGACCAATTCACGTGCAATTCCTTCTTGAATTAATGTGTCAGTCAATGTTGCGTCCAATGCGACAGTCAATCCGTTTTCAGCTGCAACCAACCATCCTGGGATATCTTGAGCAAGGATTTCAAAGTCCTCCAAGTCTAATTCCAAATCATTTCCAGCTAAAGTTCCTTTCCAACCTTTGTTTGATTCAATGGAAGCAATTGTTTCTTGATCCAGTTCCTTCACCCAAGCTGAAATATCTTTCATTTGCTGCGGATATTTCTTACCCAAAGTTTTGAAATTTGGTTTGATGGATTTCACGAAAACAGTGTTTTTCTCGTCCAATAATTCCAATTCTTTCACATTCACTTCACTTAAGATTAAGTCTTTCACGTGAAGGATGTTTTTAACGAATTCTGGATTCAAAGCAGGAACCATGATTTTTTGCAATGGTTGACGAACACGTAATTTTTCCTTTTTACGTAAGCCCAATACCAACGAAGAAACATTTTGTGCAATCTCCATTTGTGCTTCCAATGCTGTATCAATTTTCGAAGCATCAGATTTTGGGAATAAAGCCAAATGCACTGAACTCACTGTATGTTTGTTCGTTACTGTATTCAAATCGTTGAACAACTGATCCATGAAGAACGGAGCAATCGGTGAAGCTAAAATAGAAACTGTTTCTAAACACGTATACAAAGTTTGATACGCAGCAATTTTATCTTCCGTATAATCACCTTTCCAGAAACGACGACGACACAAACGCACGTACCAGTTCGACAATTGATCCGATACAAAATCTTGAATCAAACGTCCAGCTTTTGTTGGTTCATATTGCGTATACGCTTCGTCTACTTGTGCAATTAATGTATTTAATTTCGAAATAATCCAACGATCAATTTCGGCTCTGTTTTCCAAAGGAACTTCTGCTTGTTCAAAGGCAAATCCATCAATGTTTGCGTACAAAGCAAAGAATGAATAGGTATTGTACAATGTACCAAAGAATTTACGTTGTGTTTCCGTAATTCCTTCCACATCGAATTTCAAGTTGTCCCAAGGCTGTGCGTTCGTGATCATGTACCAACGTGTTGCATCAGGACCATATTTTGCTAACGTTTCAAATGGTTCAACCGCATTTCCTAAACGTTTCGACATTTTTTGTCCGTTTTTGTCTAAAACAAGTCCATTTGAAACTACGTTTTTGTAAGCAACAGAATCGAAACACATCGTAGCGATTGCATGCAAAGTATAGAACCAACCACGTGTTTGGTCAACTCCTTCGGCAATAAAGTCAGCAGGATATGTTCCACCTTGGTCGATTAATTCTTTGTTTTCAAACGGGTAGTGCCATTGTGCATAAGGCATTGCACCTGAATCAAACCAAACATCAATTAAATCACTTTCGCGTTTCATTGCTTTTCCTGAAGGTGACACCAAAATGATTTCATCCATATAATTTTTATGTAAATCGATTTTTGCGTAATTCTCTTTTGAGAAGTCGTTTGGTGTAAATTCAACTAAAGGATTCGTTGTCATAAATCCAGCATTAACAGACTTTTCACATTCGTTTCTCAATTGTTCAACAGAAGAAATACAGATGCGTTCGTCACCTTCTTCCGTCGACCAAATTGGAATTGGAATTCCCCAATAACGTGAACGCGATAAGTTCCAATCGTTGGCATTTTTCAACCATTCTCCAAAGCGACCTGTTCCAGTTGACGCTGGTTTCCAGTTGATGGTATTGTTCAATTCCAACATGCGGTCTTTCACATCCGTAACTCGGATAAACCAAGAATCCAATGGATAATACAAAACAGATTTGTCAGTTCTCCAACAATGCGGATAACTGTGTTCGTATTTCTCGATTTTGAATGCTTTATTTTCAATTTTCAATTTCAAAGCGATTCGTTCGTCCACATTCATGTAAGCTTTCAGCTCAGGAATGATTGCTTTTAAACGTTCTTTTTGAAGTTGAAATTCAGTTTCTTTTTCTTCGTCCGTTAAGTAATCAGCTTTTACATATTCACCAGCTAAACCAAAGACGTCGTCTTGTATTTCAGCACGAAAACGTCCGCGTAAATCAACTAAAGGTACAGTTGAATTTTTATCATCCAATACCAACATCGCAGGAACATCAGACTCAGCAGCAACACGTGCATCATCTGCACCGAAAGTTGGTGCAATATGAACGATTCCTGTTCCGTCCGAAGTTGTAACGAAGTCTCCAGTAATTACTTGGAATGCGTTTTCCACTTTTTCGAATGGTAAAGCATACGGCAATAATTGTTCGTAGCGAAGACCTTTTAAATCAGCTCCTTTGCATTCACCTAAAATAGCGAACGGGATGTTTTTTCCTGATTTGTCGTAATTGTCAAATGCAGCATCTTCTTCAGCTTGAACAAATCCTTTTCCAAAATGTTTTCCAACTAAATCTTTCGCTAGAATAACTTGAATTGCATCGTGTGTGTATGGATTAAACGATCGAACCAAAACGTAATCGATTTTTGGTCCAACGCACAATGCGGTGTTTGATGGTAATGTCCATGGGGTTGTTGTCCAGGCAATAAAATACGAATGGCCTGGATACGAATGGCCATTCGTATTAACCGGCGTGGCCGAAAATGGCAATTTTTGTCCATCAACCAATTTAAATTGTGCAACAACCGTTGTGTCTTTCACATCGCGGTAACATCCAGGTTGATTTAATTCGTGAGAAGATAAACCAGTTCCAGCCATTGGTGAATACGGTTGGATGGTGTATCCTTTGTACAATAGATTTTTGTTGTACAATTGACCCAATAACCACCAAACTGTTTCCATGTATTTAGGTTCGTAGGTGATGTATGGATCTTCCATATCCACCCAGTAACCCATTTTTTCGGTTAATTGGTTCCAGATGTCAGTGTAGCGCATTACCGCTTCACGACACGCTTTGTTGTATTCGTAGACAGAAATTTTCTGTCCGATGTCTTCTTTTGTGATTCCTAATTCTTTCTCAACGCCTTATTCTACAGGTAAACCGTGGGTATCCCATCCCGCTTTACGATTTACTTGATTTCCTTTTAACGTTTGGTAGCGGCAAAAAATATCTTTAATTGAGCGTGCCATTACGTGGTGAATTCCTGGAAGTCCGTTCGCAGATGGAGGACCTTCGAAGAATACGTAAGGTTGTGCACCTTCACGCGATGTAATTGAT